>JAHFEM010000441.1 GCA_023248505.1 Nitrospirota bacterium | reverse complement strand
GTATGCCGCGATCCAGCGGCCGATCGATCCCCCCAGCCTCAACACCTCGGAGCCCAGCCGGCCGACGATCGCCACGGTGCTCTGATGCTGTCCCAAGGCCGGATTCGAGAAAATCTCCCGGGGTCTTCCATTCAGGAACGCGATGTGGATATAGGCGTTGCCGTCTTTCGTCCGAACGCGGACCCGTTTCTCATCGACGATATCCGGCAGCTCCAGGACATCGCCCCAGTTAAGCGCTCCTTGTAAATCTCCCGTACCGTTTCCGTTTTCCTTCGCGCTGACCCTTCCGACATTCATCACCTGATCTGGCCGGCTGCCATCCCGGTAGACAGTGATTCCCTTGCAACCTGAGTTGTAAGCCAAAAGGTAAGCCTCCTTCACCTCCTCGACGGTTGCGTGGGGAGCGAGATTGATCGTCTTGCTGACGGCCGAGTCGCTGAATTCCTGGAAAGCGGCCTGCATCAAGACATGCCATTTAGGCGAGATCTCATGCGCCGTGACGAACACTTGTCTCCATTCAAGGGGGATCTGCTCGAGTCCCCGGACCGATCCATGATTCTCGATGATCTGATTCGGAAGATCGTCGCTCCAAAAACCCTCTCGCTTCGCCACCTCAACAAAGTAGTCGAGCGCATAAGAGAGCTTCTCTCCACCCATCACGTTCTTGTACCAGATCAGGGAGAATTCCGGCTCGCACCCTCCGGAGGTATCGGCGATCATCGAGATCGTACCGGTCGGCGCGACGGTGGTGATGTAAGAGTTGCGGACCTTCTCTCCCCTCTCTTCATGAAGGGATCCGTTCCAGTTCGGATAGACCCCTCTCTGTTCCGCGAGACGTTCCGACTCTTGATATCCGGTGTCCCGAATGAACGCCATGACCTGCCGGGCCGTCTTAAGTCCCAGCTCCGAGTCGTAAGGAATACCCAACTTAAATAGCATCCGCGCGAAGCCCATGATTCCCAACCCGATCTTTCGATTCGCTTTCGTGACCTTCTCGATCTCCTTCAGCGGATACCGGTTCATATCGATGACGTTGTCGAGGAAATAGATGGAAGATCGAATCGTCTCCTCCAGCGCAGGCCAATCGATCCTGTACTTTCCATTCTCCTCGATGAGGTGCCGCTCCAGATTGACACTTCCCAAGTTGCAGGTCTCGTAGGGCAGCAACGGCTGTTCTCCGCACGGATTGGTCGCCTCAATCGCTCCGATCAACGGGGTGGGGTTGGCCTTGTTCGCCCGATCGACGAAGAAGAGTCCCGGCTCGCCCGTTTTGTGCGCTTGCCGTGAGATCTGCTCCATCACCTCCCGGGCCGATATTTTCCTGACCACCTCGCCGGTCCGCGGATTGACGAGCGGATAATCCTCTCCCTTTTCGAGCGCCTGCATGAAGCTGTCGGTGATCGCGACTGAAATATTAAAATTAATCACCTCCCCCGTGTCTTCCTTGCACCGGATGAAATCCAAGATGTCCGGATGATCGACCCGAAGGATCCCCATGTTCGCGCCGCGCCGCGTTCCGCCCTGCTTCACCGCCTCCGTCGCATGATTAAAGACCTTCATGAAGGAGATCGGTCCCGATGCGACGCCGCCGGTCGTCCGAACGTGATCGTTCCTCGGCCGAAGCCGGCTAAAGGAGAAGCCGGTGCCGCCCCCGGTTTTATGAATCATCGCCGTCTGCTTGATCGCATCGAAGATCTCCTCCATCGAATCTCCGACCGGCAGGACGAAACAGGCCGAGAGCTGCTGCAGATCCCGGCCGGCGTTCATGAGGGTCGGCGAATTCGGAAGAAACCGAAGCTCCGACATCAGCCGATAGAACTCCTCAGAGACCGAATCGATATCGGCGGCCGGATCATAGAGTCGATCGGCTTCGGCGATGTTCCAGGCGACCCTTCTAAAAAGCATCTCCGGTGTTTCGACGACCTTCCCCTCTTCCTTCATCAGATAACGCTTCTCGAGGACAAGAAGCGCATTGGATGTGAGCCCTTTCTTTTTCTCCGTAGGTTCGAGTTTCATTTGAGTTTCTCCTGTTGAGATCGCCTATACTTGATTGATTGTGAGATCCCTAAAGCGCAACTTCTATGCCGGGGACGAAAGAAACCGATCGGTTCTATCAGGACGATCCCAACCTCCTAATCTCCCTTTGATGTTAGGGACTTATCACGGGCCGCTCGATATCTCCCCGGGCTGCCACGGAGTCCCGGATCGGGATCATCCGCTGTTTGGGTGTTCGGAATCCAGACAGTTCTGCTCCTTTTTCGAGGTAAGACGCAGGAAGAGGAGGCCCTCCCCCTGCGTCCTTCAACCTCAGTCGGTATATCGCGACTTCACGTATCGTATGACCTCTCCCCGCACGCTCCGGCAACTCCTGACGCTGCCTGGATCGATCCTGCAGACCTTTAAGACCAGAATCGCCTCGAGAATCTCATCGATCGATCCCTTCACCAACGCCACTTCACGGACCCACGTCTCCATCGCCGACAAAAAACGGAGGTCTTCCTCGCCGATCACCTGATAGATGAACAAGGAGATCCGATCGGCCGCCTTGAATTTCAACCCGAAGCTCTGGGCATAATGCCTGGCCGACATTCTCCAGGAGAGATACCTCGAATACCGGCTCCTGTTAAACGTTCCACCCGCCGATTTTTGGGCGGCCGGAACGGAGGTCCCGACGGCGCCGATTGCGTCACTCTTTTTATGACCCGCTTTGATCCCGCGCATATTCAATCTCCTTTTTTAGGTTTAGGTTTTTGGGATGACGCTTTAGAAGCTCCAGACCCGGGCGCCGTCAGAACCGACGGAATACCGAAGGCGCCGATCTTCTTCCCTCTGTCCCCGTTGATAGCAAAGGGGCGAGCTCTCATGTCCTTTTGGGGTTTCGC
>JAHFEM010000440.1:524-2884 GCA_023248505.1 Nitrospirota bacterium | reverse complement strand
CTGAAGGTGCGAGGCCAACACCGCCATTGCATAACGGCCTTGGGTGCGGACGATCACCACTTTCGCAACCCGCTTTCCGGATACATGGAGCGACTCGGCCCGCTCCAAAGCACTCGACGCTTCAGGATGCTGCAGAACCCGATGGGGGATTTCGTTCTCGCGCAAGAACGCCTCGATACGCAACAGGACCGTAGGGTATTTTTCTCTCTCGATCAAACCACGAAACCACTTTTTCAACTCAATCCATTTTGTTTTCTGAGTCAGGCCCGTAAAATCCTCCCCCAAGGCGGCCGCGACATTTTTCGTGCAGAACTCACGGATCGACATGGTCTCCTCCTTTCGGCAGATTGGGATCTGATCTTGCCCATCCGTTACACCGTCTTGCTGGCCGTCCTTGGAATGAATGAGCTGATCATCTGTCTCACATTCTTGCTGTTACAGCCGGGACATTGGACGACGGCGCCCCGCTGCCTTTCTGAAAGGGAAAGGGCGACAATAAACTCTTTATCGCATTCAAAGCATTTATACTCATAAAGTGGCATGATGATTTCCCTCCCTCTTTTATGGGCGGCCGACCCTATGCCGCGTTCGCTCCGGCTTTCTCTTCATCTCTCTCGGTCTTGAGCGCCTGCTCGAGGGTCGGTCGATCGATGACCTCCTTTTCGAGGAGCAGCTTCGCCAGGCCTTCAAGCTTCTCCCGCCGTACGGTGAGCGTCTCAGTGACCCTGGTATGGGCCTCTTCTAAAATTCTTCCGATCTCTTCGTCGATCGCTTGAGCGGTCCGTTCGCTATATTCTCTCTCCCCCGGAGACATTGGGATCCGCAAGAAGGCTTCTCCGTTCGCCTTCTCGAAGGTGGCCAGGCCGAGCCGCTCGCTCATCCCGAATTGGGTGACCATATGCCGCGCCAGGTCGGTCGCCCGCTGGAGGTCGTCCTGCGCCCCGGTCGAGACATCCCCAAAGATGATCTCCTCCGCCACCCTCCCTCCCAACAAAACATCGAGCCGATCGAGCAGTTCTGTTTTCTTGAGAAGATACCGGTCCTCCGTCGGCTGTTGCCGAGTGTAACCGAGCGCGGCAATTCCCCTCGGAATGATCGAGATCTTGGAAACCCGATCGGCATAGGGACGGCATTCAGCGACCAACGCGTGTCCCGCTTCGTGATAGGCGACCGTCTCTTTTTCTTTCGGATTCATCACGCGATTCTTCTTCTCAAGCCCCGCGATAATCCGGTCGATCGCTTCGTCGAAGTCGGCCGCCTCCACCGCCTCTTTTCCCTTCCGGGCCGCCAGGAGCGCCGCCTCGTTGACCAGGTTGGCCAGATCGGCCCCGACGAATCCGGGGACCTTGGCAGCGATCGCATGCAGATCGACCTCCGGCGACAGCTTGACCTGCTTGGCATGGACCAGAAGGATCTTCTCCCGGCCGTTGAGATCGGGCCGGTCGAGCGCGACATGCCGATCGAAGCGGCCCGGACGCAGCAGCGCCGGGTCGAGAATCTCCGGCCGGTTCGTCGCCGCCATAATGATCACCCCTTTGGCGGTGTCGAAACCGTCCATCTCCACCAGGAGCTGATTGAGCGTCTGCTCCCGTTCGTCGTGGCTGATCATCGGGCTGATTCCGCGGGCCTTGCCGAGCGCATCGAGCTCGTCGATGAAAATGATGCAGGGGGCTTTCTCCTGCGCCTGCGCGAAGAGATCGCGCACCCGCGCGGCGCCGACCCCGACGAACATCTCGACAAATTCGGAGCCGCTCATCGAGAAGAAGGGGACCTTCGCCTCCCCCGCCACCGCCTTGGCAAGGAGCGTCTTCCCAGTGCCGGGGGCGCCGACGATCAGAACCCCCTTCGGGATCTTCCCGCCCAAACGCCGATATTTCTCGGGACTTCTGAGAAATTCGACCACTTCCATTAATTCCGCCTTCGCCTCGTCGATTCCGGCCACATCGTCGAAGGTGATCTTCGTCTCCTTTTCCATGTAAACTTTTGCTTTGCTCTTGCCGATCTCCATCATCCCGCCGGCCGCTCCCATCCGACGGAGGAAGAAGGCCCAAAGGCCGAAGAAAAGCAAAGCCGGGATAATCCAGGAGAGAAGGGTGACCATCCAGGTTGTTTCCACCTTGCCGGCGTATTGGACCTTCATCCGTTCCAGCGCTTCGATCAGGGTAGGGTCCTCCACGCGTGTCGTCATGAAGCGATGTTCGCCTTTCCCGAGGTCCTCCAACTTTTTCACCCTCTCCTCGGGCAGAAGTCCCTCCAAACCCTCAATCTGCAGCTGTCCGGAGATCTCGCTCTCCCCGATGGTCAGGTCGGACACCTTCCCCGCCTTAAGAAGGACCTTAAAATCGCTATAGGAAAGACTC
>JAHFEM010000440.1:0-514 GCA_023248505.1 Nitrospirota bacterium | reverse complement strand
GAGGCGCATAAAAAAAACTTTCAATCGCCAATAAGCCGATCATGGCGATCACGAAATACCAAAATGAAAATGCCGGCGTGTTTCTTTCCATCGAGATGCGCCTCTTTCGAAAATACGAGAAGTGGATGCGATTGGAGCTTTATCTTTCCTGATCGCTTACCCTTCTTTTTTTCCATACTGATTCAATTCAGAGGAAAGGACAACCCCTCGAAGGGAGTGTTTATCGATCCAGATCGGATCAAAAATAAGATTATCTTCGAACGGATTTTGAACGCGGGTGATGGAACTTTCAGGATTTATCTAAAGCTTTACTTTATCTTGTAAGAGGGTCGATAGGGCCGCTGTAACGAAGGGAAGGTTCATCGTCCGCATAAAACGGACAAAGGCCGATGATCATCTCTTATCCGGATGATCGATTTCATAACCGCTTCCGGACTGTTTTGCCCGATACATCGCCCGATCGGCGCGCTGAATGAGGGCGAGGGCCTCCTTGCCATGATCGGGAAAGAGAACC
>JAHFEM010000439.1 GCA_023248505.1 Nitrospirota bacterium | reverse complement strand
AGCTTTGATCTCCTCGACCAGCTGCTCAACGAACAGGCCTATCGGCTCTCGTATTGGCGTGTGGCGGCCGATGAGATCAACTACCGACGCTTCTTCGATGTAAATGAGCTTGCTTCGATTGCGATGGAACGAAAGGAGGTCTTCGAGGAGACGCACCGGCTGATCCTTCAATTCATCCAAGCGGGAAAACTCGACGGACTTCGGATCGATCATCCCGACGGGCTCTTTGATCCGGTCGATTACTTCCGGCGGCTCCAAAAGCGCTGTTTTGTCCTCCGCGGGGTGGCGCAGATCCCCGAGGGGACGTCCGAAGAAGCGAGAAAGAAAGTCGAAGATGCGCTGACGGAAGCGGCCGACCGCTTTCTAGAGAGCCGAACCCGACCCGGGGTGCGGCTCCCGTTCTATGTCGTCGTCGAGAAGATCCTCAGCAAGGGGGAGCGGCTGCCGGAGCGGTGGCCGGTCCACGGGACGGTCGGCTATGAGTATCTGAATGCCGTGAACGCCCTCTTCGTCGATGGCCGGCATGCAAAACGTTTCGACGACATCTACGCCGACTTCATCGGCGCCAAGACCCGCTTCTCCAACGTTGTCTACGAACGAAAGAAGCTGATCATGAACACCACGATGGCGAGCGAGATCAACGTTCTCTCCCACCAGCTTAATCTGCTCTCCGAGAAAGACCGTCTCTCGCGCGACTTTACGCTCTACAGCCTGCGGGATGCCATTCGAGAGGTGATCGCCTCCTTCCCGATCTACCGAACCTACATTACGAAGCTGGAGCGGCTCGAAGAGCATGACCGAAAGTTCATCGAGATGGCGGTGACGAAGGCCAAGCAGCGAAGCCCCACGACCGATATCTCCATCTTCGATTATCTTAAGCGGATTCTCCTCATGCAGCATCCCGAATACTTCACCGAGGAGGATCGAATGGAGCAGCTTTCCTTCGTCCAAAAGTTCCAGCAGTGCACCGGCCCCATCATGGCCAAGGGAATGGAAGACACCGCCTTTTACGTCTACAACCGGCTCGTCTCGTTGAACGAGGTGGGGGGCGATCCGCAGACGTTCGGCCTCTCAGTGGATGATTTTCACCGACAGAACGCCGAGCGCTTGCAACGATGGCCCCATTCGATGCTGACCACTTCGACGCATGATACAAAGCGAGGCGAGGATGTCCGCGCGCGGATCAACGTCCTCTCCGAGACCCCGAACGAATGGCAGGCTGCCGTAACGCGATGGGCCGATCTCAACCGGTCAAAGAAAGCGGAGCTGGAAGGGGAGCCGGCCCCCGATGCCAATGAGGAGTATCTTCTCTACCAGACGCTGCTCGGCGCTTGGCCGTCGGGTGCGCCTTCTCCGAACGAATATCAGGCGTTTAAGCGGAGAATCCAAGCCTACATGGCGAAGGCCTCGAAGGAGGCGAAAGTGAACACCAGTTGGATCAGCCCCAACGAGGCGTACGATCAAGCGCTGTCGGCCTTCATCGAGGCGATCCTAGATCCCGGGCAGTCGGAGTCCTTCCTGGGAGACTTCAAGGCGTTTCAAAAAAAGGTCGCCCACTTCGGGATGTTCAACAGCCTCTCGCAAATTCTGCTGAAGATCGCCTCCCCCGGGGTCCCCGATCTTTATCAGGGATGCGAGCTGCTCGACTTGAGCCTGGTCGATCCGGACAACCGGAGACCGGTCGATTACCCGGCTCGGATGAGAAGATTGGAGGAGTTGAAGAAGGAGATGATGTCCGATCTTCCCCCTCCCCCTCTGATCAGCCGCCTTCTCCGGGAAAAGGAAAATGGAATCATCAAGCTCTTTGTGACCTGGCGGGCGCTGAATTGCCGTCGCGAGCATGGCCGATTATTTCTAAATGGAGCCTACATCCCGCGGGAGGGATTCGGGCCGGGGAAAGATCATCTGATTGCCTTTTCCAGAAAATGGAACGAGGCGCATTTGATCGTGGCGGTCCCGCGCTTTCTCGTCTCTTGGATGGATCATCGCTTGGAGGATCCGATTGGCGCCGTGTGGGAGGGGACCCGTCTCCTTCTCGGCGATGAACCCTCCGCCTTTTATCGGAATGTCCTGACGGGCGAGCGGGTGGAGGCCCAGAGAGAAAACGGAAAGAGCGTCCTGCCGCTTCGCTCCATCTTCAAGACATTCCCCCTCGGTTTACTGGTGAAACAGAGGGGAGGGTGAGAGCGTCAACCGAAAGCCGGTGGAAGCCGAGAAAGCGTTTGTCTCATCCAAGTTTCTCTCTTCCATTGAACTTTCTTGACATCATTTTGAAATCCCAGTACCCTTTTTCAAAAACAGGCGGGGGGACGGGATGATTACGTATCGGTACGCGTTTACATTCACCGATGGAATGACGAAGACATTCGATATCGCGCTCGACCCCGATACCTTGGCGATTCAGAATCTAAACCCGACCTATCCCGGTTGGGCCCGTCTCGACGAGGCCGCCTGTGAAGATTGCCCGCTCGACCGGACCCGCGCCGCGTATTGTCCCATTGCAGTGAATATGGCGGGGTTGGTCGATGCATTCAAGGATGTGGTCTCCTATCACGAGGCCGATATCGTGGTGACCACCGACGATCGGGTCGTCTCCAAGCGGACTGCGGCGCAGAACGGCCTCACCTCCATTCTTGGAATCTACATGGTGACGAGCGGCTGCCCCGTGTTGGATCGGCTTCGCCCGATTGTCCGTTTCCATCTTCCCTTCGCTTCGATGGAGGAGACGGTTTTCCGATCGGCCGGCATGTATCTGTTGGCGCAATATTTCCGGAAGAGAAAGGGGCTTGCCGCCGCGTTCGAATTTGAGGGCTTGTCGAAAATTTATCGGGAGATCAAGCGGGTGAATACCGGTCTATTGAAGCGCCTCCAGGCCGCTTCGACCGAAG
>JAHFEM010000058.1 GCA_023248505.1 Nitrospirota bacterium | reverse complement strand
AAAGCGTTCCAGAAAAAATCGCTTGTCATCCATCTCGACAAATAGGACATAGTGCGCCACATTTTTAGAAACGAGGTTTTCCGGAGAAATTTGAATGCGGATCGCGCTGTTTTTCACCTGGGAATAGGCCAGTTTTTTTATTACCTTGTTGATGGTGGCGGAGAAAAAAAGGGTTTGGTGTTTTCGGGTGAGTTTCTTTTTAATGGATTGAATATCGGCGATAAAACCCAAGTCGAGCATCAAGTCGGCCTCATCGAGCACGAGGATCTCGACTGCATTGAGCTGGATATAACCCTGACTGATGAGGTCAAACATTCGGCCGGGCGTCGCGATTAAGATGTCGATGCCGTCCTGAAGTTTTTGAATCTGCGGGTCTTGCGCGACACCGCCGTACACCGCGTAGGCTTTGACCTTGGTCTGCTTGGCCAGACTCGTGAACACCCCGCAAATCTGTAAAGCCAGTTCATGCGTCGGCACGAGAACAATGCATCGAATCCCGGTGGAACGTTTACTCCTTTTTTCGCTGTCGATTTTGTGCACGATGGGAATGGCAAAAGCGGCGGTTTTGCCTGTCCCGGTCTGCGCGATGGCGAGCACGTCTTCCCCGCTTAGAATCGACGGAATCGCTTTATATTGGATGTCGGTCGTTCGAACAAAACCGAGCTGGTCCAGATTTTTTTTGATCGCTTCCGAAATCTGAAATTTTTCAAACTTCATAAAATCTCACAATGATTGAATATACACCCATTCGGCGCGCGGCTCGTTCGCCTGCTCGATCACCTGAAAGGGAAGGACGATATTGCTGACCTCGCTGTTTTTGCCGTTCCAGGCCGGTTCCACCTCGCGCTTTCCCTCAAACAGCAGAAAGCGAAACTTGTCCGGCAACGGCTTGTCGGCTTCCAGAAAGCGGAGGATCTCTTGTTGTTCCTGTCCAGTCAGTCGTGGATAAATGTCCTCTTCTTCTCGGTGCTCTACCTGGTGTCAGACCGAGGGGCGTGATGGAAAATATAAAATCTCGCCGAGCCGAATTATACCCCCGCTTTCCCCTCTCTGCAATTTGTTTTGCAGGGCGATTTGATGGGGCTTCCCCGATTCTGTATAATGAACCCGGTTGAGGGTGAGCGCGAGGATCGATTGGGTTTAAAAGAGTTAGAAAAGAAATTACTGTCGCTTTCTGTGCCTATGGAGGGGATTCAAGACTTCCTCATCCGGATGGATCGGGACTATCTCTCCCTCTACTCCCCCGCGGAGATCGCCGATCATATCCGGATGGCTTCCCGTCTTGATCGCGATCGCCCCGCCACCCTGAAAATCGTTTCCAGGAGGGACCGCGCCTATGAGATCACGGTGGTTGCCTTCGACTATTTCTCCGAGTTCTCAATCCTTTGCGGTCTGCTCGCTTCGTTCGGCCTCGATATTCAGGCGGGAAACGTCCACACTTTTTCAGATGAAGAAGCCCCGCCGGCGCGAGGCGGTTTGGCAGGTCCGAAGCGGCCGGCGGGCCGAAAGATCGTCGATGTCTTTCAGACCGCCTTGGTTCCAGGAGAACAATTCGACGCGGAGCGGCAACAGCGGCTGGAAGAGGCGCTTGTCTCGCTCGTTCGTCTTCTGGAGCAGGGGCGGTTCAACGAGGCGAGGGACCGGGTGAATCGGCACTTGATCGCCCACCTCTCCAAAGCGGAGGTCGCGGAGGGGGCGCTCCTGCAGCCGCTGAAGGTTCGGTTCGACAACCGGCGCTCGGGACGGTGGACCCTCCTCGATATTCACGGCAAGGACACCCCCGGATTTCTCTATGCCTTCTCGAACGCCCTCTCGCTTCGCGGCATCTATATTCACAAGGTCCAGATCAAAAATGTCGGCGCCGAGATTCAAGACCGGTTCTACATCTCCGATCGGCGGGGAAGGAAGATCGCCGGAGAGCGGGAGAAAAAGGCGCTTCGGATCTCGGCCGCATTAATCAAGCAGTTCACCCATTTCCTGGTCCGCTCCCCCGATCCGACGAAAGCGATCGCCCACTTCGATCAATTGCTCGACAAGATCATCGAAGAGGAGAAGTCGAGCTCGATGATCTCCTTTCTGAAAAAGCGGGAAACGCTCCAGCTCCTCGCGCGCCTCTTCGGGACGTCCGACTTTTTGTGGGAGGATTTTCTTCGGATCCAGTTCGAAAACCTCCTTCCTCTCCTCGATCAGTACAAAGGGAAAAAACTTCGGATCGGGAAAGAGGCGCTTCGTCGGGATCTGCGCCGGGAACTCCGAAAGGGGGCCGGTCTGGAAACGCGAAAACGGATCTTGAATGAATATAAAGATCGGGAGCTCTTTCGGATCGACATCAAACACCTTCTCGAACCGTCCCTGACGCTGACCGATTTTTCTCAGGCGCTGACCGATCTGGCTGAGGTCGTCATTCAAGAGACCGAAGCCCTCTGCCGAGCCGATCTGACGAAGCGATACGGCGCGCCCCGCCTGGAGAACGGACGGCCCTGCCCCTTCGCGATCTGTGGCTTGGGAAAGCTCGGAGGAGCCGAGTTGGGATATGCCTCCGATATCGAGCTTCTCTTCATCTATGCGGGGCCGGGTCAGACCGACGGCGCGGAGCCGATCGACAACCGATTCTTCTTTGAGAAGTTGGCGCAGCAGATCACCCATTTCATCACGGCAAAGCAGGAGGGAATCTTTCATATCGACACACGGCTTCGCCCGTATGGAAACGCCGGAGTTTTGGCGAACCCGCTCGTTCAGCTGACGGCCTACTATGCCCCGGCCGGCGAGGCCGCTCCCTTTGAGCGCCAGTCGTTGATTAAACTAAGGTGGGTCGCCGGGGATGAAACGTTGGGGCGGGAGATGGAGGCCCATCGCGATCGGTTCGTCTATGGGGAAGCGCCGTGGGACCTGAAGACGGCGGTGGACTTAAGGGAGCGTCAAATGAACGAGCTGGTTCCCCGGGGAAAGGTCAACGTGAAATATAGCGCGGGCGGTCTTCTCGATATCGAATATGCCGTTCAATACCTTCAGATCATGCATGGCCGCCGGCATCCGGCGCTGCGAACGCCCCACACCCTGACCGCGCTCGATCAGCTCCGCCGGTTGAAGATTCTCTCCAAGAAGCGCTGGATCGACTTCCACGAAGCCTATCTTTTCCTTCGAGCGCTGATCGATGCCCTCCGGATTGTCCGGGGTCACGCAAAAGACCTGATCCTTCCGGAGGTCCAGTCGGAGGAGTTTACCTTCCTGGCCCGGAGGATGGGGTACGGCCAGCGCGATTGGGAACGAGGGCGGAAAGAGCTCGAGAAGGAGATTCAACATCATATGAGCCGGACCCATGCCGATTTCGTCCGGCTGTTTGTTGAAAAAGATAAAGAGGGGACGAGCGTTTAAAGTCGGAAAGAAGCAAAAGAGGGATCTCGTCTTTTTGCTAGGAACGATCGCGGCCCGAGGCGGCTTGACAAGGGGCGCCTCGCTTCTCTACGCTGTCCCCATCATCCCCTGTGAGGAACCCTCATGCTGAACCCGCCGAAACGCCGCGCTTGGACCGTGGTCCTCTCGCTTCTCTCCCTCGTCCTTTCCTGTAACGATGCTCCCTCTGCCTCGAAGAATGCGGCCTCTTCCCCCTTCCCGGAAATTCAGTTGAAATCGGTGGCCAAAGGATTCAACCAACCTCTCGGACTATTCCATGCCGGGGATGGGAGCGGACGGCTCTTTATCGTCGAGCAGCCGGGGATCGTCCGGATCTGGCAGAACGGAGCGCTCGCTGAAAAGCCGTTCCTCGATATACAGGATCGGATGACCTCCGGCGGGGAAAAGGGGTTGCTCGGATTGGTCTTTCATCCTAAGTTTTCCGAGAACCGCCGCCTTTTCGTCAACTACACCTCCCCCGCCGGCGGTCTTCATACCGTGATCTCCGAGTTCAAGGTCGGCGATCTGCCGGCGGAGGCCGACAAAAACAGCGAGCGAATTCTCCTGACGATCCCCCAGCCCTTCTCCAATCACAATGGCGGCAACATCGTCTTCGGCCCCGACGGTTTTCTCTACATCGGCCTGGGCGACGGCGGCTCGGCCAACGATCCCCAGGGGAACGCGCAAAATCGGGCGACCCTTCTCGGCAAGATGCTCCGGATCGATGTCGATCGGAAGGCGGCGGGAAAAGAATACGGCGTTCCGCCGGATAATCCTTTTGTCGGGAGCGAAAACGCCCTCCCCGAAATCTGGGCCTACGGCCTTCGAAATCCCTGGCGCTTCTCATTCGATCCGACGACCGGGTTTCTCTATGCCGGCGATGTCGGGCAGAGCGCCCGTGAAGAGATCGATGTCATTCGGAAAGGAAGGAACTACGGCTGGAAGGTCATGGAGGGAACGATCTGCACGCCGGGGGTGAATCCGGCGTGCGACAAAAGCCCGTTCGAACCCCCCCTCATCGACTATCCCCGTTCGGAAGGGACGACCGTCATCGGCGGCTATGTCTACCGGGGGAAGGCCCTTCCCGATCTTGCGGGCGCTTATCTTTATGCCGATTTCGGAAACGGCCGGCTCTGGGCGCTGCGGTACGACGGGAGGTCCGTGACCGGTCGGCGCCTTCTCCTCGAAACCGGCAAGAGCATCAGCTCCTTCGGGGAGGATGCACAGCGGGAACTCTATTTGATCGACTATGGGGGAGAAGTTTTTAAGATCGCGCCGGGGGCTCAAAAACAATAGAAGTGCGATTTTCTGAGCATAAAAGTTTTTCTGGAACAGAGGGAAACGCCTCCCCCTCGTAAAGAGGGGGGTTCAAGATTCTTTCCGAACGTTTTCGGCCGCCGATTCCTGCCGCCAGATCGTTCGAGATTCGGCGAGCGTCGAAACGAAGATTTTCCCGTCGCCGGGGTTCCCGGTTCGCGCGGCGATCTTGATCGTATCGACGACCCGATCGACCTCCCCCTCCTCGATCACGATCATCAGCCAGACCTTGGGGAGCTCCTCGTAGCGGACGGGGCCGACCTGAATGCCGCGCTGTCTTCCCCTCCCGAAGACCCCCTGCCGCGTCAGGGGATAGAAACCGGCCTTCTCCAACCCGGCGATCACCTCTCCCTCCTTCTCCGGACGGATCATGGCTTGGATCATCTTCATTTAAAACCTCCTCCGTTCATCCTGCTTCGATCAAATCGGGAATCATCGTGATCGCTTCCGATAATTCGGGCGCGAGCGGGCCGATCTCTTTCTCGAGAAGGGACGCAATCGGGTCGGTTCCGAGGCGCAGCACCGTCTCCTGAAACGATTCGCCCGCAAGACGGCGGGTCGCGACGATTCCGAGCAGCGCATCGACGGTCGGAACGACCATCTCTTCGGTAATCCCCTTGCGGACCATCACGCCGAGTCGAACCCCCTCCGCGACCCGGCCGCCGAGGAAGAGCTGGTAAGAAAACCGCCGCAGCTCACCGACCGGCGCCATCGTTCCGGCGAGACCGATGTCGGCGACCTGATGTTTGGCGCAACTGTTCGGACAGCCGGAGATGTGGATCGAAACCGACCTCCAGAGCGCTCCCCTCTCCGAATCATCCGGCTGGAAATGGTTGAGCAGGCCGCGCGCCGCCCCTTGCGCGTTGGTCACGGCGAGGGTGCAGAATTCGGTGCCGGGACAGGCGAGCAGCGCGGGTCCGTTCTCCGCCCCCTTCAAAGAGAGGCCGGCCGCCTTCAGCGCCTGAACGGCCCGGCCGACTTTCCGGACCGCGACCCAGTGGAGCGCGAGGTGCTGCTCCTTCGTGAGGTGGATGATTCCGTTCCCATGCCGCCGGGCGATTCGGCTCACGGCCCGAAGCTGTTCCGCGCGGATCTCGCCGAGCGGGACGGCGATCGTCAGGCGGACGTAGCCCGGCTGGCGCTGCGGAAGGAGGCCGGGGGAGGCCGGCGCCGGGACGGGGTTGAGGCGGTTCCCGATCCGCTTCCAAAGCGGCGGCCGCCGCTCTGAATCCGTCAGGGAGGGAAGAGGGACCTCCCGGTTCTCGGGGAGATTTCTTTTTTCCAGGAAGAACTTCTCGAACGTCTCGATAAATTTCTCCCGGCCCCACTGGTCGATCAGGTGCTTCAGCCGAGACTTGGCCTTGTTCCGGTTGCCAAATTTGGTGTGAATCGCAAAGATCGCCTGACAGGCCGCCAGCGCATCCGAAAGGGGGATAAACTCCTTGAGCTTGAAACCGAGCATCGGGTGCGCGCCCAAGCTCCCCCCGACCCAGAGTTCGAAACCGAGGAGCCGTTGCCCTTCTTCTGTCTTTCGCTCGACCGCGACAAACCCGATATCGTTGATCGCCGCATCGGGGGCGCACTCCCGGCAGGCGGCAAAGTAGACGTTCAAGCGGTTCGGCATCGTCGGATTGATCAGGTCGGACCGCTTCACGAAGTAATCGGTGATCCGCGCCGCCCAGGGCTGGACGTCGAAGAGACCCTCCGGCGCGACCGCCCCGTGCGGGCAGGCCATCACATTCCGCAACGTATGCCCGCACGCGGAGCGGGTGGAAAGACCGATCGATTCGAGCTTCTCAAAAATTTCGAGCGATTCTTCCACGCGGACCCAATGCAGCTCCAGGCTTTGCCGAACGGTCAGATGCCCCCACCCGCGGCCGTGGGTCTCGGCCAGGTCGGCCAGATGCATCAGCTGCCGATGGGTGACGGCCCCGCCTGGAATGCGGATGCGGACCATGAAGTAGCCGGGATGTTTCTGGCTGCAGATGCCGTAGGTCTTGAGGCGGTAGTAATCCTCGGCGGTCAGCGCCGGGCTTCCCTCCTCCCGCAGCCGGTTGAAATCGATTCCCAAGCCCTCCTGTTTGATCTTCTCGAGATCGAGCGTCTTGAGCGCCGCCGGTCCCGCCTTGGCGGACGGCTTCTCCGCCGCCAGGATCGACGCGGGACTCTTAGCGGGAACCGTGATCGTCTCGCTAAGGAGGTCATCCACCAGCTGGCTGCAGCTTCCGCAGCCGGTCGTCGCCTGGGTGCAGGCGGCCACCTCGTCGCGGGTCTTCAGCCCCTTCTCCCGAATGGCGGCGAGAATCGTCCCTTTCGTTACGCTGTTGCAGTTGCAGACGAGGTCGGTCTCCCGCAGCGCGGCGACGCCGGTCAAGACGGCCGCGCCCCCCTCGACAGAGAGATTCCCAAGGAGCGAATGCTTGATCTCGCTGATCTCCTCTCCCTTCTGAATCAAATTAAAGAGCCGGGGGCCGTCCTTGTTGTCGCCGAGCAGGATCATGCCGGCCAGCCGGTTCTGGCGGATCACACATTTCTTGTAGATCGCTTTCTCCGTGTCGATGAAGACCAGCTCCTCCGCTCCTCTTCCCCCCAGGAAGTCGCCGGCCGAGGTGAGATGAATCCCGGCAACCTTCAGCGTCGTGGCGCAGACCGTCCCCGCGTATCGCCTCTGATCTTTCCCGGCGAAGACATCGGCGAGGACTTCCGCCTGCTCCTTCAGCGGCGCGATCAAGCCGTAGGTTTTTTCCCGGTGCTCGATGACATCGCCGACGGCGAAGATCCCGGGGAGGCTCGTCTCCATCCGATCGTCTACAAGAATCCCCCGGTTCGTCTTCAAGCCGGTCTGTTGCGCGAGGATCAGGTTCGATCGGATCCCGGTGCAGATCAGGACCATCCCGGCGGGGAGTTCCTCTCCGGTCGTGAGGCGAACGCCGGTCGCCTGCTCTTCTCCGAGAATCGCCTCCGCCGTGCTCTTCAGCAACACCCGGATTCCCATCCGTTCGATCTCCCGCTTCAAGAGGGCGGCCCCGGCGGGATCGAGCTGCTGCTCCATCAAACGGTCGGCCAGGTGGACGAGGGTAACCGAGACGCCGTAATTGATCAGCCCCCGCGCCGCCTCCAGGCCGAGCAGCCCCCCGCCGATCACCACCGCCCGCCGATGCGATCGAGCCGCCGCGACGATCCGCTCCGTTTCTTCGAGGGTTCGAAAGAGAAAGACCCCGTTCTTTTCCCGTCCCGGGATCGGCGGGACGAAGGGGACGCCGCCGACCGCCATGACCAGCGCGTCGTAGGGGGTGGCCCCGCCGTCTGCATGGGTCACGTACTTGGCCACCGGATCGATGGCAGTGATCGCCAGGCCGAGTTGCGCCTGTATCCCCCGCTCTGCATACCAGGTTCGCGGCCGGGTGAAGATCCGATCGGCCTCGGTCTTTCCGGCGAGAAGGTCGGAGAGGAGAATTCGATTATAATGGGTCTGCGGTTCATCTCCAAAGAGGGTGATCGAGATCGGGGCGCCTGTCTTCAGGACCGCTTCGAGCACGGCGATTCCCGCCATCCCGTTGCCGATCACCGCCAGCCGCAATTTGGGTTTATCCGCCAAAGACCACCTCCATTCGAACTCGCCCTTCTCCCTCTT
>JAHFEM010000438.1 GCA_023248505.1 Nitrospirota bacterium | reverse complement strand
TCGCCGCTCCTTCTCTGTGGGGGCCTGTCCGCTCCTGCTTCGCAGGATGCTCCGATGCCCCCACACCCCGCGCTCGGACTGGCGAAGCCAGATCCTCGCTTTGTGAAACCGGGGGCGCCTCCAGATAGCAGCGAATCGCATCGATCGCCTTTTGGCCGATCGGAACGATCCGCTCTTTTCGCCCCTTGCCGAGCACCTTCACCATTCCCGAATCGAAATCGATATCGTCGGAATCGAGTCCGACCAATTCTGAGATCCGGATCCCGGTCGAGTAAAATGTCTCAAGGATCGCCCGATCCCGCCGGACAACCCATCCCTCTCCCAAGGGGGTGGTCATCAAGGCTTGGGCCTGATCGACGGTGAGAAACCGCGGCAGCGGCTTCTCTTGCTTGGGACGGACGACCCGCTTCGCGGGGTTCAACGGAACCCGTCCCTCGCGGACCAGATACTGAAAAAAGGAGCGAAGAACGGCGAGCTTCCGGGCGATCGTGGACTTCCGAGCCCCCTGCTTTTGGAGAAAGGCAAGATACCCGCGGATCGTCAAATGATCGATCGACTCCAGCGGAGGAACTTTCGAATCGACGACGAGAGACGCCCGAAACGCCGCCAGATCGGAAAGATAATTCCGATAGGTGTGCGGCGACGCGTTCTGCTCTACTTCGAGGTAGCGGGCGAAATCGTGTATTGCGCGATCCATTGAGAAAGGTCTCCGAGGGCTCGCTCGACGATCTTCTGGTGGCGAAGGGCTTTGTTCAGTTTTCCCTTACCCGATCCTTTATCCTTTTCCTCCAACGGAGGAAAGAGTCCGAAATTCGTGTTCATCGGCTGAAAGAAGGCGGGGTGACTCTGGGTGATGTACTGAATGAGCGCTCCGTGCGCCGTCGTCTTCGGTGGAATGAGGGTCTTCTCATCGGATAGCACCCGCGCCGCATTCATCCCGGCCAGGCACCCCATCGCCGCCGATTCGACATACCCCTCCACCCCGACGATTTGGCCCGCCATGAAAAGGCCCGGCCGCGTTCGGATCTGAAGGGTCTCGGAGAGAAGCCGGGGCGAATTGATGAAGGTGTTCCGGTGCAGGCTCCCGAGCCTCAGAAACTCGGCCTGCTCCATTCCCGGGATCATCCGGAAGATTCGTTTCTGCTCCGGCCACTTCAGCTTCGTCTGGAAACCGACCATGTTGTAACAGCTCCCGAACTGATTCTCCGCCCGCAGCTGAACCACGGCGAACGGCTCTTTTCCGGTCTTCGGATCGGCCAACCCGACCGGCTTCATCGGGCCGAAGACCGGGGTGAGCCTCCCCCGCTCCGCCAAGACCTCGATCGGAAGACATCCCTCGAAATAAGGGACCTTCTCAAACTCCTTCGCCTCCACTTTCTCTCCCGCCATGAGCGCGTCATAGAAGGCATTGTACTGCGCCTCGTCCATCGGGCAGTTAAGGTAGTCGTCCCCTCCCTTGTCATAGCGGGAGGCGCGAAAGACGACATCGGCGTTGATGCTCTCCGCGTCGATGATCGGGGAGATGGCATCGAAGAAATAGAGGTGATCGGAACGGGTCAGTTTTCGGAGCGCCTCTCCCAGGGCATCGGAGGTGAGCGGGCCGGTCGCCATCACGACAACCCCCTCCGCCGGGATCTCCTTGACCTCCTCGTGCAATACCGTGATCCTCGGATGATTCCGGAGCGCCTCCATGATCTGCTGCGAGAAGATCTCCCGGTCGACCGCCAATGCCGCCCCGGCGGGGACGCGCGCCGCCTCTGCCGCCCGAATGATCAGCGATCCGAGTCGGCGCATCTCTTCTTTCAGCAGGCCGGGGGCGCTGTTCGAATCGAGCGAGCCGAGCGAATTGCTGCAGACCAATTCGGCCAAATTTCCGGTCTTGTGCGCCGGCGTCGGCCGGACCGGCCGCATCTCGTAGAGAACGACCGAAGCCCCCAGTTCCGCCGCCTGCCAAGCCGCTTCGGAACCGGCCAATCCCCCTCCGATGATTGTTACCTTTTTTTCAGACATGGCGCCCACCTAAAAAAGAAAAGAGGAAGCCGGCGGTCAAGCCAGGCTTCGCTCCTTGTAAGATCGAAGCGGCCCCGCGGCCGACGGCCGCGGGAGCCCCTTCAAAAAATGAGGTCAATATTTTACCATTGTAGGGGAAACCGGCTCAGAAAATCAATCGGCTTCTTCGAAACCGCACGCCTCGTTGCGGCAGACCACTTTCATGCCGCCTTGATCGCGTTTCTCAACCAGGAAGGGGGCCTTGCATTCCGGGCAGGCGCGGGGAACCGGACGATCCCAGAGGGCAAAGGTGCATTTTGGATAATGACTGCAAGAGAAGAAAATCTTTCCCCGTTTGGTCCGCTTCTCGATCAGGGCGCCCCCGCATCCCTCCTCGGGGCAGGAAACGCCGGTGCTGATCGGCTTGGTATTTTCACATTCGGGATAACCGGAGCAGGCCATGAAGCGGCCGAAACGGCCGTTCTTGATAACCATCGGCTTGCCGCACTTCTCGCAGACCTCGTCGGTGTGAACTTCTTTCTCCACGATCTGGAGCCCATTCGCGGTCTCGACAAACTCTTTGGTGTTCTTACAATCGGGGTATCCGGAGCAGGCGAGGAAACGGCCGAAGCGGCCCCACTTGATGACCATCGGCTTGCTGCATTTCTCGCAGATGATGTCGGTCGGGGTCTCTTCTCGTTTCACATCCCGCATTTCGACCTGGGCCCGATCGAAATTCTTGCTGAACGGCTCGTAAAACCCGCGGACCGTTTCGACCCATTGTTTTTCTCCCCCCTCGATCTCATCGAGTTCATTTTCCATCTGGGCGGTGAATTCGACATTCACCACCTCCGGAAAATGTTGGATGAGGAGCCCGTTCACCACCTTTCCCAATTCGGT
>JAHFEM010000057.1 GCA_023248505.1 Nitrospirota bacterium | reverse complement strand
CATCCGGCTAACACCGATTCGCTCCCGACCTATTTGGAGACGATTGAGTCGGGCCGCCTTCCGATCGACCATGTGGAAAAGGTGAGCCCGGGGGCGTTGAGAAGAGATCGGATCATCTTCGGGTTAAGAAAGATGGAAGGGGTGCCGCTCGAACTTCTCGATGAAGATCTCTCCCTTCGAAAGACCGCCGACCGACTGATTTCGGAGGGGCTTCTCACGGTCGATCAACGGCAGATCCGGCTGACCCCGAAAGGGCTGCTTCTCGCCGATGAGATTGCGGTTGCCTTTATATGATTTATCGGCATAAGCCGACGGTCTCGAATGCCGCCCCAGGTATTTTCCCGTGAATTCCAAAGGGCATTGAGGCCGGGTCGGATATTTTCGGTGGGACTACTGACCAAGAAGATCTTGGATCGGTCTATCGAAAGGTCGGGGTGGACGGCAAAGGCCCGTTGGTTGTAAAAGTTCTTTCAGACGTTCCACTGACCGCTTCTCGTGAGAAGCCCTCCTCGTGGAATCCGTCGAATAACGGAACCGAACGTCCTTGCTCCGGCGCCCTACACTACACGGCGCTTCTGGAACGGCGGGACCGGACCCTCTGCTCATGCGCCAGGATCACCGGGTCTTCGATCCGTCCGCAGCAGAGGCATCGCGCCCCGAAGTAGTCCCAAGGACGTGAATCGATCGAGGTGAATAAAAACTTTTCCGCCACCATCAGTCCGCCGCATTTTCTGCAATTCATTTTCATCCCCCCTTGATATTTGATTGTTTGGTCTGGCACCCATTACGTTAAGCAAACGGTGTGCCGCTGTGAAGTCAAAATAAAGAAGGTCAAAAAGGGGCATCTGATAAAGGGGATGACGTCAAAAATCGATAAGGCGCGCCAATTTGCCCTTCCGAAATCTGGAGACCTTCCGAAAAATGGAATCTTTTTCCTGGGGCAAGGCCTTTTCCCTGTCTGATTTCGGTCACAATTGTATCCAAGCGTCGATCGCGATCGCGCCGCCGAGGAGGATGAACCCGAACCGCACCTGATGAGAGGCAATTCGCGCTCAGCACCACCCGCGCGGAGGGCAGGGAATAATCCCGCCGGTGATCCCCAACCCCAAGAGACTGGAGAAGGTGGAAGCGTACGCATCGGTGTGGCCATGATCATGATATTGTCCCGGTTCGTGAGAAAGTCGGTTCTGAAGGCAGTACGGAGGGCCGTCGCCCGATAGGAAAGGGGAAAGATATCGCCGGTGGGTCGCGTCGGAACCGAAACAGCCGCTGAATAAGACGGCCGTCAGCATCAGGCCGGTCGGAAAAAGCAATAGGCGTTCACTCCAAAAGGAGCGATTCAGAAGCGGGGAGGGAGGGTTCGCGAAACGCTTGTTTTCGGGAGGAAGTTGGCATACAATAGCCATTCGTTCTTGGAGGGTTGGTTTGAAGCATCCAAAAGAAAAGAAGAAGGTGGGTCTGGTCAGTCTCGGTTGTCCTAAGAATCAGGTCGATTCCGAGGTGATGCTCGGATCACTGCTTCAGGCGGGGTACGAATTGACCGTCGAGGAGTCGGAGGCCGACATCGTGATCGTCAACACCTGCGGGTTCATCGATCAGGCCAAAGAGGAGTCGATTGAGACCCTCCTTGAGATGGGGGAATTGAAGAAAAGCGGCCGCTGCCGGGCGCTCATCGCCACCGGCTGTTTGACGCAGCGCTATTCGGGCGATCTGCTCGACGAGATCCCGGAAATCGACGCCGTCGTCGGGACCGGGGATTTCCCGAAGATCGCCTCCCTCTGCGAGGCCCTTCTGAATCCAAAGCGAACAGATGAGCGTCCCCGTCTCACCGACACGCCGACCTATCTCTATCAGCCGGAGACCCCGCGTTTGCGATTGGGGCCGAGACACTGGGCCTACGTCAAGGTCTCGGAAGGGTGCAACTACCGCTGCTCGTTCTGCAGCATTCCCTCCTTCCGCGGCGATCTCCAGAGCCGGACCGTCGATTCCGTCGTCCGCGAGGCGCAGGCCTTGGCCGAGGAGGGTGTCGTCGAAATCAACCTGATCGCTCAGAGCCTCACCAGCTTCGGTTGGGATCGTCGTAAAAAGGGAGAGCTGGTCGCCCTTCTCAAAGAGCTGACCCGCATTGACGGGATTCACTGGATTCGTCTTTTCTATACCTATCCGACCGATTTCACCGATGCGCTGATCGACTTGATGGCCGAGGAGGAGAAGATCTGCCGCTACATTGATCTCCCGCTGCAGCATATCGATGATAGGATCTTGCGGAAGATGAACCGGAAGGGGAAGCGGAAGGAGATCGAACAGCTGATTCGGAAACTGCGCGATCGAATTCCGGGGGTGACGCTCCGGAGCACCTTCATCGTCGGCTTTCCGGGGGAGACGGAAAAGGAGTTCCGGGCGCTCTCCGACTTTATTCGCGAGACCGAATTTGATCGGCTCGGCATCTTCACCTACTCGCACGAGGAGGGGACCTCCGCCTATCCGCTCGGCGACCCCACCTCCGAAAAGGTCAAGCTCAAACGCCAAGGGACGCTTTTGGAGATGCAGCGGAAGATCTCCCGGCGCAAGCAACGGAAGCTGATTGGGACGACACAGACCCTCCTGGTCGACGGTCTCTCGAAGGAGAGCGATCTTCTCCTGGAAGGGAGATTGGAAGGGCAAGCCCCCGACGTCGACGGCGTCGTCCTGATCAACGACACCGCCGGAAAGGCCGTGAATGCCGGTGAATTCGTCTCGGTCCGGATGACCGCGGCGCACGACTATGATCTGGTCGGGGAGGTCGTAGAAAGAGAAGCCGGTCCCGGCGAGACTCAGAAGGAGAAGGCGCTTCTTCCGATGATTTCTTCATTGCCGCACGGATGAGGCTGTCGTGACCGCCTCGCTTCTGATATTCCTCTTTACCTATACCTTCATCGCCTTTCGAAACGTTCCGGGATTTCCGCTCGACATGGCGGCCGGCACCCTTGTCGGCGCCGTTCTGATGGTGGCGACCGGCGTTCTCTCCCTTCAAGAGGCCTACATCGCCATCGACTGGAACACCCTCCTCCTGCTGCTGGGGATGATGTTGGTCGTCGCCTACCTGGCGATGGCGGGGTTCTTCGACTGGGTCGCTTCGCGTTTGACCCGCATTTCGCTCTCTCCCTTTCGGCTGCTGGTTTGGGTGATCTTGCTGAGCGGCTTCCTCTCGGCCGTCCTCGTGAACGATACGATCTGTCTTCTCTTCACGCCGATTCTTCTCTCCCTCCTCCGGCCGCTTCGCTTAAACCCGGTTCCTTACCTGATCGGCCTGGCGACCGCGTCAAACATCGGCGGACAGATGTCGATTATGGGAAATCCGCAGAATATGTTCATCGGAAATCACTCCGGGATCTCATTCGGTTACTTTCTCCTCTTCCTCTCGCCGATCACCCTCATCGGTTTGGCGCTCAATGTGGCCGTGATCGCCTTTCTCTATCGAAAGACGCTCTTCGGCCCTTCGTCTCGACCGGTGGAGATCGATCCGACGCAAGCGGTCGCCGGAACAGACCGGGCGCTCTTGGTCAAAAGCCTCGCGGTGGTGGCGGGGATGATCGGCCTGTTCTTCTCCGGCCGGCCCTATCCTCTGGTCGCCATCGGCGGAGCGGCGCTCCTCTTCCTGATCGGAAATCGAAAGCCCGAATTCGCCTTCCGCAAGGTCGACTGGACCTTGCTCGTCTTCTTTGCCTCCCTCTTCGTCGTCATGCGGGGGTTGGAACGCTCGGGATGGATTCTTTTGCTGTTGGAACGAAGCCAGGGGCTCTTGGGGGGAGGGGGGGTGCAGACCGTGGCGGTCCTCAGCGGCGTCACGTTGGTTCTCTCGAATCTCGTCAGCAATGTCCCGGCCGTTGTTTTGTTGGAGCCTTTCGTGAAGGCCCTGCCCAACCCCGACCTGGGGTGGCTGACCTTGGCGATGAGCAGCACGCTGGCCGGCAACCTCACCTTGGTCGGCTCCGTCGCCAACCTGATCGTTGTCTCGCTCGCGCGTCCGGAAGTGGAAATTTCCTTTTGGGAGTATTTTAAAGTGGGAGCGATCTTGACGCTTTTGACGATCGCGGTCGGCGTGGGGGTGTTGATTTTAGAGATAAGGTTCTTGTGATTTGTTTCGGCGAAACTCGGAAGGAATCCACCTCTTGTCCGGCCGGCCGAGCCGACCACCGGCCGGACGGATCTCCCGTCACTGCTCCGCCGACTTTTTCGCGATCGAACGATTCGGGTCGGAAGATTAGGCGATTTCGATGAGCTCGATCTCGAAGGTCAGCTCTTTTCCTGCCAGAGGATGGTTGCCGTCGAGCGTTACGCTCGATTCGGAGGTTTCCGTCACCGTGACAATAATCGATTGACCGTCGGATTGGGGAATTTGGTATTGCTGTCCCACCTCAGGCTCGAGCCCTTCGGGAAGATTCTGCCGATCGACCATCAGCACCATCTCTTCATGGCGCGGACCATAGGCGTTCTCCGCTGAAAGGACGACCTTCTTCGATTCTCCCGGATTCATCCCGACCACGGCCTCTTCAAAGCCTGGGATAACTTCTCCCTCTCCGATGGTGAAGGGGAGCGGTTCTCTCTCTCTGGAGGTGTCGAAGATCATTCCATCTTCGAACATTCCGACGTAGTGAACCTTTACAACATTCCCGCGTTTTGCTTGAGCCATCGTTTTCTCCTTTCATTAAATGGCATTGGGGTTGAAAGAGGTGGGCGGTCGCCCTTCCGAAGCACGATTCTTTTGATGTACCGGGTCTCCTGGCGGCGCTCGGCGGGATCGTGGAAGGGCACGAGATTCTCCGCGGTGCTGGGGCAAGGTAAGATATCTTAGCTTCTTTAATCATAAAACATCATGACCGATCATTGCAATCGGGAAAACCGTCGCCGGCGATATCGACAGATCCGCAACGAGAGCGCTCTGTTCTGGATGTGCCGGGATTCTGTCGAGGGTAAATGAAAGTTATTACTGCGAAGCGTTGACTTTTATTGTGTTTTAACGAAGCGCCTGTGTTTTTCGTTGAAAATTGTTATAAATTTGATACAATAAAGACGGTTTCAGACCTCCAATCCCGCTTAAAGATATCCCGGATAGGAGAATTCAGCATTGTCCGTTTCCGCTTATGAAAGACGCAAATTCGTCCGCGTTGATGTCAACCTCGACGCGCGCGTTAATCGTAATGTTCGAGCGGCCGTCAAAAAGCTGAGTCTCGGCGGATGTCTTGTCGAGTGTAACCAACCTCTCAACGATTCAGATCCGATCCAACTGGCGTTCTCCGCCTTTGGCGAGAAGTTCCGCATGCTCGGCCGGGTGATTCACGTCGCCAGCCCCAACCGATACGGTATCGTGTTCGAATCTCAAAAGGATGATCAGGTCCTCCGGCTGGTGAGTCTCATTCAGAAAGTCCAAGACGCCTCGATTGCGAGACGCTCGACCCGTTTGAGGCTCCATCGGGAGGCCCTCTTGGACAAAGAGCCGTCCTTGTTGACGGACCTCAGTGAAGGAGGCTGTTCTATTCAGACCGAGCGTCACTTTAATCCCGGTGATATCATCGAAGTCCAATTTTTTCTCCAGGATGAAGAGATCCACCTCGCCGGTCAAATTCGATGGAAGGGACCGGAAGGGGTCGGCGTCGAATTCCTTTCTCCCGATCCGACGCAGGTAGACGATATCGCCCGCTTCCTCACCCAAAAAAATCCCCCCTCCCCGAAGATGCCGTAAGCCGTCTCGGCGTCCCTCTCACGGTCCCTTCACCGAACGGGTCGCTCTTCGGAATCGGGCGATCCCGATGAATTCTTTTTCAGACGAAATCTTCTTGATCACCTTAAAGCCGACGGTGGTATGGCAGATCTCGCATCGGGCGCCGAGCTCTCCGTCATGGGGATCGTCCCGACGATGGCATTGCACGCACTGACGGGAGGTTTTTTGAGTAAAGAGCGGCTTCCGATGGCAATCTCCGCATTTGATCTTGCTGTGCTTCTCGATCAGCGGATAGCCGGTCTCCTTGACATGGTCGAACGTCTGCCGCTTCCAGTCGTCGGCCGCGTGGCAAAATTCGCACTTCCCCCCGAAGGTCCCTCGATGATAGTCATCCTCCCGATGGCAATCGACACAGACGGAGGAGACATCTTTGAAAAGAAGGGTTTGATGGCATCGCGCGCAGCGAATCGGCTCGTGCTTTCCGAGGAGGGGAAAGCGCGTTTTCTGATGATCGAATTTTTGAATCTCCTTCCAGGTCTTCTCGACGTGGCACCGATCGCAACCATCGCCCAGCTTCTCCTGGTGTTTGTCGTCTTTCCGATGACAGGCGCTGCATTCGTTTGAAATCTTGTATCGCTCCTCCGCGTGGCATTTCGCGCAGGGGACGGTGATATGTTTCCCGATCAGCGGATACTTTGTGGCGGCGTGATCGAAGGTGATCCGTTTCCACTTCTCGGCGACATGGCAGCGGTCGCACGCCTGCCCCAGTTTTCCTTTATGCCGATCCTCCCTTCGATGACATTCAAAACAGGCCTTGGGGGTCTCCCGAAGTTGCGGGGCCTGATGGCATTTCAAACAGGGCGCCTCCCGGTGACTCCCGATCAATCTGAACCGGGTCTGGTCGTGGTCGAAGAGGATCTTCTTCCATCCCTCCGCCGAATGACAGCTCTCGCATTGGCGGCCCAGAACCCCTTTATGCCGATCCTCTTTCTGATGGCAGCTAAAACAGGCCTTCGGCGTCTCTTTGACCGGAGGGCTCTTATGGCACTTCAGGCAGGGGGCCTCCTGATGACGGCCGATGAGCTTGAACTCCGTCTTATTGTGATCGAAGAGGATCTTCTTCCACGCAGCGGCCGTGTGACAGTTCTCGCACTGCCGGCCCAGAACCCCTTTGTGTTTGTCTTCCTTTTGATGACATCCGACGCAGGTCGTCGGTGTAGACGAAAATGGACCAGACGCGTGACACTTCTCGCAACCAACCGTTTGATGCTTCCCCTCCAGAAGAAACCGCGTTTTGGAATGATCGAATTTGATTTCCTTCCAACTATCGGACGTGTGGCATCGCTCGCAGGCTTTCCCCAGACCCCCCTCGTGCTTGTCCTTTTTCACGTGGCAGGCGAGACAATCGCGCGGCGTTTCACGATATTTATGTTTTAGATGACATCCGGCGCATTCGGTTTGGCGATGTTTTCCGACGAGAGAAAATTCCGCCTGTGTGTGATCGAACTTTTCCTTCTTAAAATCGATGAGAGAATTCTCCCGTCCCTTATGTTCGGCGTGACAGGTTTCGCAGCGGGCGGCGTCGATCTTTCCATGGAAGCTCTTTTTCCTCTCGATATCGTTCTTGATCTCTTTATGACAAGTCAGGCACTTCTCGAAGAACTGCTTCTGCCCCAGGACATGGCATTCGAGGCAGCTCCCCTCGACCTTCTCGTGAAGCGCGGAGACCTTCCCCGGCATGATTCCTTTAAGGAAGTCGATGGCGGGGGCCGCGCGGGTCGCGCCGAGAACAAGGAGGAGGATCAGGAGAAGAAGTCGGTTTGCTCTTGCCATCGTTTCCTTTGCCTAGAAAAGCATCACCGCCGCGATATGGATCAGGAACGTAAAGAGAAGCATCCAGACGATCGGAACATGCAGTTTGTGCCAGTATGAAAAAAGCTTCGTGGTGACTTCCAGCGCCGCGATTTTTTTCTCCAGACTGATCCGCCGGATCAAAAGGCCTTCGAACGATTCCGCTTCTGAGGCGGCTTGGCGGACGAGGAGGCGACCTTGTTCCTGAAGATGTCTCCCGATTTGGCGCCGAAGCCGCCGCTCCAGCCGGTCGAGCCGGAACATCACGCCGACCAGGCCGGAGAGTCCGGCCGGCTTCGGCGCGGCGCGCAGATCAAAGAAGGTCGTGATCGTGGCGAGAATTTTCTGAGCGTCCGAGAAATGGGTCTGGATCTTTGCATTCAATTGGGCGGCCTCTTCTCCGATTTCCCGCAGGGTGGCCCGCTCTCCGGAGAGGGTCAGCTGAAAATGACGAAAGATGTATCGGCCGACGAGACCGCTCGTCACCATCATCAGCATTACATAGAATGCGACGGCGGAGTTGGGGGCCTTGATCGCAAATGCGCTGTGATAGACGATCAAAAGCGGTCCGAAAAGGCAAAGGAAGATGTGGACATCGAGCCAGCTCTTCATCTTGCCGAAGCTCTTGAGCGCCTTGATCCGCTTCCGGAGGGTGTAAAAGAGAGCGCCGCCGATCATCATCGCCGAGCCGAGGATGCCGATCCAGCGGGGCAGGAGCGCCTTTGGCCGATAAGGATGGAAGCTAAAATAAACCGGAAGCGCGATTCCCGCCGCGCAACCCAGGATGAGAAAAAAAAGTTTGAGCTTCAA
>JAHFEM010000437.1 GCA_023248505.1 Nitrospirota bacterium | reverse complement strand
GGCCTTCATCGGGAAGAAAACCCCCTCTTTGATGGCCAAGACGATGCCCAAGACGCAACGGGAAAAACCGCGGAAGCGGGCGCGGATCGCTCCCACGGTCGCCACGGTATAAATTTCGCTCGGCCGATCCGACGCCAGACCGGGAATACTCAATGGACCTCCGTCAACTCGGTGAGTTTGGTCTCATCGATCGCATTCAAAAGCGGTTTCCCCCCCCCGCTTCGACCGTCCCGCTCGGCATCGGAGATGATGCCGCGGCGATCCTCCCCTCCGCCAAGCAGTATCTCCTCCTCACCACCGACAGCCTGATCGAAGGGGTCCATTTCGATCCCGCCTTTTCGACCTTTCGAGAGGTCGGCTACAAATCGGTCATGGTGAACGTCAGCGATATCGCCGCCATGGGGGGAGCCCCCCGCTTTTTCCTGATCTCACTCGGTCTGACCCGCCGGCAGACCGTCGAAGAGATCGACCATCTCTATCAGGGAATCGAAAAGGGAAGCCGCGAGGCCGGGCTCGATCTGCTGGGAGGAAACGTCGCCTTCTCCACCGGGCCGTTTTTTATCTCGCCGACGGTCCTGGGAGAGGTCCCCAAAAAGGAGATGATCACCCGCGCCGGCGCACGGGAAGGGGACGGGCTCTATGTCACAGGAACCTTGGGCGATGCCGCCGCCGGGTTGGCGCTGCTGCAGAAAGGGATCGAGACGAAACCCTTTGCCAGGCTGGTCCGCCGCTATCGGTCGCCTCAGGCCCGCTGGCGGGAGGGGCGTCTTTTGGCGAAAGCGCGGATTCCGTCGGCGATGATCGATCTCTCGGACGGCCTCAGCTCGGATCTCGGACATGTGCTCAAACAGAGCGGGCTCGGCGCGGAAATAGAAGCCGACCGACTTCCGCTGTCGTCTTCCCTGAGGCGGGCGGCTTTACAAATGGGAACCGATCCGCTAGAGTATGCCTTACATGGTGGAGAAGATTACGAGCTCCTCTTTTCCGTCCCGGAAAGCAAAACTAGAAAGCTCGAAAAAATGATCGAAGACGGATTGATCGCGGCGCGCCGAATCGGCAGAATGGCGCCCCGGCGGATCGGCCTGAGACTCAAGGAGCCGAGCGGCCGCAGCCGGTCGATCGCCTCGGGCGGATGGGATCACTTGAAGAGGGGCAGAAAATAAGATGGGCTTGATTCTGAAGGGGAAGGAGCAGGTGCGGCGGGTGTTGGGTTTGAACGACACCCCGCATCGGACCGCGCTGGCCTTCGCGCTCGGCGTCTTCATCGCCTTCTCGCCGTTGCTCGGATTTCACTTTATCCTGGCGATCATCTCGGCTTGGCTCTTCCGTCTTAACCGGGTCGCCATTCTCTTCGGCGCCTTCGTCAACAATCCCTGGACCTTCACCCCGATCACCCTCTCCTCGACCTGGTTCGGGATTGAGCTTTGCTGCAAGGCGCGCGAGATTCCCCCGATCAACTGGGAGAATGTGACCTTTTCGAATATGGCGGTGCAGCTCAAGTCGTACTTCTTCCCCTTTGTGCTCGGATCCACCCTGTTGGGAGCGTTTTTTTCAGTCATCGCTTATTTTCTGATGCTCTGGATGATCGCGCAATACCGGCGGGTGAAGAAGCCGGAACCGGCCAACTCTTCCAGTCCTTCATAACCGGGTCTATGGACAAGCAATTCGATCAGTTTCGCGCCTCTCTTCTTTACTGCAACAAGTGCGGCCGCGCCATGCCGGTGCGCGAGCGGCTCCTTCTGGTCCTCCCCGATGGAGAGCTCTACGATTATCTCTGCCAAGGATGCGGCAGCTCCCTCGGCTCCAAAACCGAGCGGTCCACCTCGAAGGTCTCCCCTGTAAAGATACCTGCCGCGCCGCAGACTCCTCCCGCCGGCGGACAGAAAAGACTCCCCAAGAAAAAGCGTTCAGAAATTTAGAAGGAATACCGGAATCAACGGGCTGCCCTCTGCCCCGCGTTGCCTCCCCATACCCAGGGGAGGTTATTTATAATGTGGATCGTCGATTAGGGAAGGGGCGACTTGTTTCGTCCTTGCCAGCCTGTGATGAGGAGCAGTCCCCCCAAGACCAGAAAGAGGGTGGAGAGATGAAGATGGGCGGTGGGGTTCGGATCGCGCTCCGGATGGAGAAGAACGTTGACCGCCCGAACGCCCCACCAGGAGAGGGTAAAGAGCGCGGCGCCGATTAAGATCGTGTACTCCCGCCGGGCGGCCTTGCTCCCGCGGACCCCCATTGCGAGAAGGAAGACCCCGATCGAGAATGAGATGATCGCGCCGAAGAGATGCGGAACCATGTAGGGATCGTTCCCCCAGTGAAGGTAAATGACATAGAACCGAAACCCCCACGAGAAGAAGATCACCAAGCCGGTGAGGATGAGCAATGTGCGGACTTTCTTCGACATCTTACCTGTTCTCCACTTTGAGTCTGTTCAGCGACGCTCATACGCATCGCGCCGAAGTTCAAACCGAATCACGGCAGGCTCCGAGCCCTGTCCGATATTCACGAACCCGTTCTTCTCCAGAACCCGGATCGACGGGGTGAGCTCCGGGAGCGTCTCGGCGATCACCCGCCGGATTTCCGGGTGCTCAAAGGCCCAGGCGATCAGGCCCCGGGCCGCCTCGGCGCCGTATCCCTTTCGTTGATACTTCTCCATGAAGGAGTAGCCGATCTCCACCGTTCCGTCGGCGCTCAGCTTTCCCTTGAACCCGCCGTTGCCGATGGCGATCCGCTCCCCCGCCGGACCGTCGCGGAGAACAAAGTACCAGAACCCCCAGCCTTCCGCGCCCGGATTTTGTTCGATGTAGTTGAGCGCAAACGCCATCGAGTGGTCGTCATTCAACGGCGGCGGCCAACTTTCCGGCACCTGCGCATCCAGCAGACGGGAGAGATCCCCTCTATTTCTGGC
>JAHFEM010000056.1 GCA_023248505.1 Nitrospirota bacterium | reverse complement strand
CTGACCGGATGGAAGATCGATATCATCAATCAAGGAGAATACGAGAAAGAGCGCGCCAAAGAGCGCGAGCAGGAAATTGCTGCGGCGATTTCACACGAGCAGAAGATCCAGCAAGACGCGCAGATCGTGGAGGAGCAGCGGCAGGCGACTGAGAAACGAGAGTATACCCTTTCCGATGTTCCCGGCGTGGGAGAGAACATGGTGGAAGCGCTGAAGGAGCACGGGATCGATAGCGTCCAAAAGCTGGCCGAAACGAACGAGGAGGCTCTTTCCGATATTCCGATGATTGGAATAAAAACGGCCGGCAAGATTATCGAGGAGGCGAGAAGCCTGCTCAAAATGGAGAAGAGAGGGGAAGGGGCCTAACCCCTTTTTGCGAGGTTTCGATTTGCTCGGGAGGCAGACACCCCGAAGGATCTCTCTCAAGAGGCCCGGGGGTGAATATCTTGTCCAGAAAGAAGGTAGAAGCAAATGAGAGTTTTTGAACTTGCAAAAAAAATCGGCATCCCGACCAAGGAGATGATGGCGCTCCTGAAAAGAATGGGAATCAAGGCGAGCAACCACATGAGCGCCTTGGAGGAGAGCGACATCCAAGCGGTTCTGAAAGGGATGGAAAAACCGTCGATGGCGAAGGTGGCATCGAAAGGGACGAAGTCTGCCAAAGCGGCTCCCCCCCCTCCTCCGCTGGTCGTCGAAAAGAAATCGCGCGTTCTAATCAAGCGGAAGCCGACCCCGGAAGAAATGGCGCCTCCCCCCCTGGCCGCCCATGCGGAAGCGTCGGCCGCCGAAGCTCCGGAGAGCGTGACTTTACCTCCCGGCCCGACGATGGAGCCGCTCTCTCCTGCGGCCGTCGCATCGCCGGCCCCTTCCGACGTTTTGTCTCCCGCTCCAGCTGAAGAGGCCAAGACCGGTCCTCCCTCCAGTGAGCCCATCGTCCCTGCTCCGGGCGGAATCAAAGCGATTCCTTCCCCCGCCGCCAAAGAGGAAGCGGATAAGAAGGCCGATAAAGACAAGAAGAAGGGCGGAAAAATCGAACTGAAGAAAGATTTCGCCTCCAAGTTTAAAGAAAAAGCGAAACGGCCCAAACGGCCTCAGGTCTATTCAGAGGTCGAGGAGGCCGAAACGGTCGCCGAAGTCCCGGTCGAAGCAAGGAAGTGGCAAGACTTCAAGCCGATTCACCGCAAGGAAGACCGAAAGTCGCTCCGAAGAGGTCCTGCGGTTTCAACCGATATTACAAAGCCGCGGAGGAAAGTGGTTAAGCTTTACGAAGGAATGACCGTGAAGGAGTTTTCCGAGCTGATCGGTCAAAAGGTTCCATCCATTATTTCCAAGTTGATGGCGATGGGGAAAATGGCGACGATCAACCACCCGATCTCTCTCGATGAGGCCTCACTGATCGCGGAGGAATTCGGCGTCAAGGCCGAGTTGGTTTCCGAGAAGACCGAAGAGGAGATTCTCAACCCGTCGATGCCCGAACATCCCGAGGCCCTGCTGCCGCGTCCGCCCGTGATTACGATCATGGGGCATGTCGACCATGGAAAGACATCGCTGCTCGACGCCATTCGGCAGACGAAGGTGACGGAAGGAGAAGCGGGCGGCATCACGCAGCACATCGGCGCGTATACCGTCACCGTCGGAAACAAAAAGGTCACCTTCCTCGACACGCCGGGCCACGAGGCCTTTACCGCCATGCGGGCCCGGGGAGCGAAGGTCACCGATATTGTCGTCCTGGTCGTCGCGGCCGATGACGGGGTGATGCCCCAAACGATCGAAGCGATCAACCATGCCAAGGCGGCGAATGTCCCGATTATCGTCGCGATCAACAAGATCGATAAGCCGGAAGCGAATCCGGACCGGGTGAAGACCGCTCTCGCAGAGTATGAACTCATTCCGGAGGCGTGGGGCGGCAAGACCATCTTCGCCGAGGTTTCCGCGAAGAAGAAGGTCGGTCTCGATGAGCTGTTGGAGATGATTCTGCTGCAGGCCGAGGTGCTCGAATTGAAGGCCGATCCGGATCGCCAGATGATCGGGACGATTGTGGAAGCAAAGCTCGATCGCGGCCGTGGCCCGGTCGCGACGGTTCTGGTTCAGCACGGAACGCTGCGCGTGGGCGATATCTTCGTGACCGGATCGCATTTCGGAAAGGTCCGCGCCCTGATCAACGATCAAGGGAAGAAGGTCGCCGAGGCCGGACCCTCCACCCCGGTGGAGGTGATCGGTTTGGACGGCGTTCCCCTCGCGGGGGATACTTTCGTGGCCGTGATCGATGAACGCGTAGCGAAAGAAATCGCCCAGAGCCGGGGTCAGCGGCAGCGTCTGCTCGAGCTCTCCCAGACCCGGCGCGTCACCCTCGATGATCTCTACCAAGAAATTCAGCAGGGGACGGTCAAAGAGCTGAATATCATCGTCAAAGCCGATGTCCAGGGCTCCGCGGAGGCGATCAAGGAATCGCTCGAAAAGTTGACCTCTCCTCTGGTGAAGCTCCGTGTGATCCACCGAGGGGTCGGGAGCATCACCGAATCGGATATTCTCCTCGCTTCCGCATCGAATGCGATCGTGATCGGGTTTAACGTCCGGCCGGAAACGAAGGGACAAGATTTGGCCGAGCGGGAAAACGTCGATATCCGTCTCTACACGATTATTTATGACGCCATTGCCGATGTGAAGGCCGCGATGGAGGGCTTGTTGGAGCCGACCCTCAAAGAGCGAACGCTCGGACGGGTCGATGTCCGGCAGGTTTTCCAAATCCCGAAGCAAGGGGTGATCGCCGGAGGCTACGTCAGCAGCGGGGTTGTCTCGCGAAACAGCGTCGGGGCCCGCGTGATTCGGGATGGGGTGGTCGTCTATGAAGGGAAGGTCGGTTCGCTGCGTCGCTTCAAGGACGATGTGAAAGAAGTGCAAGCGGGATACGAGTGCGGTATCGGCATCGAGAACTTCAACGATATCAAAGTCGGCGACGCGATCGAAGTCTACACGCACGATAAGATTGCTGCGAAACTTTAAGGGCCGGGGGGCGTGAGGCGAAAAAGATTTAAATCTTTCAACCCTTACCCCTTGCGCTTCACCCTTCACGCCTAACGTGTTTTGCTCTTATGAAGATGGTCGTCGGCGTCTGTACCATTGAGCTTTTTATCCCGCAGAGCGGCTCTTTAAAGAGAAAGCGGCAGATTCTGCAGAGCATCAAGACGAAGATCAAGAATCGGTTCAATGTGGCCATTGCAGAGGTCGGCGAGCAGGATCTTTGGCAGAAGGCGATTCTGGGCGTGACCACGGTCGCCAACGACAGAAGTTTCGTGAATGAGGTGATGGATAAGGTCGTCGGATTGATCTCGAGTTATCCGGAAGTCCAGATCGTTCACCATCAACTTGAACTTATTTAAGTCCCTCGCTCAAGGGAGGACGGGGTGTTCTTCGCCGTGCAGGAATATAAGAGAACAGATCGGATCGGAGATCAGATCAAGATGGAGGTTGCCGATATCTTGACGAGAAAGACGCGCGATCCGCGAATCGGGTTTGTCACGGTGACCGCCGTGTAGGTCTCCGACGATCTGCAACATGCCAAAATTTTCGTGACGGTCCAGAAGGGTGAAGATCCGAAGCAGGCTTTTATCGGACTTAGGAAGGCCGCCGGTTTTATCCGGGCAGAGCTATCCAGGAGGCTGCATCTGCGCCGCATCCCGGAGCTGGTCTTCTTGCCGGATGAATCCACCGAGAAGGTTTCTCACATTCTGGATCTCCTCGACCGGCTTGAAAAGGGAACGCAGTGAGATGCCGGGAAGAGGCGTGTTGCACAGCGGGGTCTCAAAGGCCGACCCCGGAGAGGATCGACTGGATGACTGCACTTTATTGGGATAACGAATGAGCCAACCTGAGGTGGTGTCGCTTCTCCAAGAGAAGCGATCCTTCATCATTACGGGACATGTGAATCCGGAGGGGGACGCAATCGGCTCCGGCATGGCGCTCGCGCTGGCCCTTCGAGATATGGGAAAAAAAGCGGAAGTGATCAACATCGATCCGATTCCGCAACAGCTGCTCTTCCTCCCCCATGAGGGACTCTTCTCTCAGCAGAAAACCGTTCCACAACCGGCAGACGCCTTGGTGGTGGTCGACTCCGGCAGCTTCGAGCGGACCGGATACGCCAGCCCTCTTTCCATTCCCACCATTGTCAATATCGATCATCACATCACGAATCCGTCGTTTGGAGATATCAATTGGGTGTTGCCGACGGCGATGGCCACGGGAGAGATGATCTATGATCTGCTCAAGGCCATGGGAGCCCGCATCACCTCTCCGATTGCCACCTGTATCTACACGGCGCTCATTACGGAGACCGGATCGTTTCGGTATGTCAATACCTCCTCCAGGGCGCTCCAGATTGCGGGGGAGATGATCGAGGCGGGAGCCGATCCCTTTCGTATCGCCAGCGCCCTCTTCGAGGCGAACCCGCCGGGGCGGTTGAAGTTGCTCGGCGAGGTTCTGACGACGATGAAGGTCAGCGCCGACGAGCGGATTGCGTGGATCCAGGTCACGCAGGCGCAGCTTCGAAAGACAGGGACGACCCTGGAGGATACGGAAGATTTCGTGACGTATCCTCGCTCGATCGAAAGGGTCGAGGTGGCGGTCTTCTTTCGAGAGGTCAGTCCGAAGCAGTACAAGATCAGCTTCCGATCGCAGGGAAAAGTCGATGTCGCACTCCTGGCGAAGCGCTGGGGAGGAGGGGGACATATGTATGCGGCCGGATGCACCCGTCTCGGCCCCTGGGAGGAAGTCAGGGATGCGATCCTCGCCTCGGTGCAGGAAGCGATTTATGACATTTCGGGAGCAATGCGCTAGAAGTGGCGGGGTCGATGATGAAAGATGGAATCCTCAATATCGATAAACCGGCCGGCTGGACCTCGCACGATGTGGTTGCCAAAATCCGCGGCCTCTTGCGGGTGAAGAAGGTCGGCCATGCGGGCACCCTCGATCCGGAAGCGACCGGGGTTCTCCCGATCTGTTTTGGAAAGGGGACCAAAGTCGTTCCTTTCCTCATGGATGCGGAGAAAGAATATGATGTCGTCCTCCGCTTGGGGGAAGAGACCGACACACAGGATGCAACCGGCCGGGTGACCCGTGCGTCGGAGGTTCCCGCCGAGATTTCCGGGCGGGTTCAAGAAGCGGTGGCGTCGTTCGTCGGGGCTTATGAGCAGATGCCGCCGATGTACTCCGCCATCAAGGTCAAGGGCGTTCCGCTCTATCGCTCGGCTCGCGCCGGCAAGGTTGTGGAGCGGGCGTCCCGCAGGGTCTCGATCCGGGAGATCGGTTTCAAGGGGATCGAGGGAAGGGACGCCGCTTTCAGCGTGGTCTGCTCGAAGGGAACTTATGTCCGGACCCTCTGCGCCGATATCGGGACGAAGTTGGGAGTCGGAGGGCATCTGCTCCAATTACGCCGAACCCGTGCGGGTCGGTTCCCCCTCTCCGACTCGATCGAACTGAGTCGATTTTGCGATCTCTATGCGGAAGGGGATTGGGAAAAAGAAGCGTACTCTTTAAATGAGGTGCTGGCGGATCTCCCCGCGGTCTGGGTGAAGGGGCCCTACCGGGAGAAGGTTTTGCACGGCGCGTCGTTCGGTCCGGAAGGGGTCCTGAAGCGAACTTCTTTTAGAAAAGATGAGCCGCTTCGCCTCCTCGATCCGGAGGGTAACCTTTTGGCATTGGGTCGCGCCCTCCTCGATGAGGATCAGATCGAGAGAAGCCGACAGGTTTTTTTTAAAATCGAAACGGTTCTCTCCGAAGTGGAAGAATCGGTAGAACACGTATAGCGCGTCTCCCCGGCTTGGCGGGGGGCTTCAAATTTTATTATACTCACAATAAGGAGGAACATCACGTGCCGCTCGTTAAGGAAAAGAAACAGGGTGTCATCAAGGAAAATGCAATCCATGAGACCGATACCGGCTCGCCCGAGGTGCAGATTGCCCTTCTGACGAACCGGATTTCTTATCTCACGGAACACTTCCAGACCCATAAAAAAGATCACCACTCCCGGCGGGGTTTGATCAATATGGTCAGCCGCAGGAGAAGGCTTCTCGATTATTTGAAGAAAAACGATTTCGCCCGGTATCAGGCGATCATCGGCAAGTTAGGACTCAGAAAGTAACCACGCCAATCGATCTTCCGTTTGTGAAGGTCTGGCATCATAAAAACGTATCGCAGTTGGCACAGAAATACAATGATGAGCCAATAAGGGCGATGAGGCGTTCGGGGTCAAGTCAAAAGATTTAAAATCTTTTACCCCTTCCGTCTCTCGCTTTGTCCTTTCTTTATTCGTTCATCATTGTAGTTCTGTGGCCTGCTGCTCTATTTGGAGGATGTACCACTATGATTCATCGTGTAGAAGCAGAGATTGCAGGGAAAAAACTAATCCTGGAGACAGGCAGAGTGGCCCGGCAGGCGGCTGGAGCGGTTCTCGTCCAGTACGGCGACAGCATCGTTCTGGTCACGGCCGTGGCTGCAAAAGAGGCCAAGAAAGATATCGATTTTCTTCCGTTGACGGTCGACTATCAAGAGCGGGCGTACGCGGCCGGAAGGATTCCGGGCGGGTTTTTCAAAAGAGAAGGAAGGCTGACCGAAAAGGAAACCTTGACCAGCCGTTTGATCGACCGGCCGATGCGGCCCCTCTTTCCGGACAACTGGTTTTACGAGACGCAGATCATCGCATCGGTTCTCTCGAGCGATCCAAGCGCCTCGACGGAGATTCTCGGAATGGTCGGCGCTTCCGCGGCGGTCACGATTTCCGACATTCCTTTTCACGGGCCGATCGGCGCCATCCGTGTTGGCCGGATCGACGGAAAGCTCGTCGTCATGCCAAACCTGGAAGACATCGAGAAAAGCGATCTGAATATTGTCATCGCGGCCACCGCCGATGCCGTCATGATGGTCGAGAGCGAGATCAAGGAGCTCCCCGAGGAGGTGGTTCTGGAGGCGATCAATTTCGGACATCAATCCCTCCAGGTGGTGATCGCACTTCAGAAGGAACTTCAGGCGAAGGTCGGAAAAGAAAAACGTCCGACGATGGCCGTCAATCGGGATGAAGCTTTTGAGAAGCAACTCAGAGAGGCGCTGGCCGGGCCGATTCACGAAGCGGTTCTGATTCCGAATAAAGCCGAGCGGCAGGAGCGGCTCGATCATCTCCTCAATGAGAAGATCGAGGCGATGAAGACTGCGACTGCAGCGGCCGATCGAACCCGGGAAATCAAGGTCCTCTTCCATGATCTGGAGCGGCAAGCGGTGCGTGAGATGATCCTGAGCAAAGGGGTCCGGGCCGACGGTCGCGGACCGTCTGCGATCCGCTCAATTACCTGCGAGGTCGGAATTCTTCCCCGCACGCACGGGTCGGCGCTCTTTACCCGAGGCGAAACGCAGAGCTTGGCGGTGGTGACCCTCGGAACCTCCGACGACGAGCAACGGATCGACTCCTTGGATGGAGAATCGAAGAAAACCTTCATGCTCCACTACAATTTCCCTCCCTTCTCCGTCGGCGAGGCCCGACCGATGCGCGGTCCCGGCCGCCGCGAGATCGGGCATGGGGCTCTGGCGGAGCGGGCGTTAAAGCCGATCATCCCGAGCAGAGAAGCCTTCCCGTATACCTTGCGGATCGTCTCCGATATCCTGGAGTCGAACGGCTCGTCCTCTATGGCCTCCGTCTGCGGCGGAACCCTCGCCCTGATGGATGCCGGGGTGCCGATTCTCCGTCCGGTCGCCGGCATTGCGATGGGGCTGATCAAGGAGGGAGATCGCGTGCAGATTCTCTCCGATATCCTCGGCCTGGAAGACCACCTGGGCGATATGGATTTCAAAGTCACCGGAACCGCACAAGGGATCACCGCCCTTCAGATGGACATCAAGATCGGCGGGATTAACATGGCCATCATGAAACAGGCGGTGGAGCAGGCGAAGCAAGGGCGGCTGCACATTCTGCAGAAAATGCTTGAGGCGATTTCCGCGCCGCGGACCGAGCTCTCCCCCTATGCGCCGCGAATCGTCACGATGAAGGTGAAGTCCGATAAGGTCCGAGAGGTGATCGGGCCGGGCGGAAAGGTGATCCGCGGGATCATCGAGAAGACCGGTGTGAAGATCGATATCGAAGACGACGGAACGATCCACATCGCCTCCACCGATGATGCAGCGGCCAAAGAAGCGATCGAGATGATCAACATGATTTGTGAGGAAGTCGAGGTCGGCCGCGTCTATGTCGGGAAAGTCACCCGGATTATGGACTTCGGCGCCATCGTTGAGCTTCGCCGCGGCGTGGACGGATTGGTCCACATCTCCCAGTTGGCGCACCATCGGGTGAAGAGCGTGACCGATGAGGTCAAAGAGGGAGATGAGGTCACGGTGAAGGTCCTGGAGGTCGACAGGCAGGGCAAGATCCGTCTTTCCCGGAAGGAGACGCTTC
>JAHFEM010000436.1:1736-2920 GCA_023248505.1 Nitrospirota bacterium | reverse complement strand
AGGATCGCGGTCGATTTGACGCCGATCCGAAGATCATCATCTCGATCCATCAAGGCGTAAACGGTGTCATAACCGGTGGCCCAGAAGAGATTGGCGAGCAGGATCAAAAAGGGGGTCAGCGCCAGTTCGTTCCGGACGGCCGTCCAGGCCATGATCACCCCCCAACTGAAGGCGACGCCGAGAATGATTTGTGGGAGGCAAGTAAAGCGTTTTGCAAAGGGGTAGAGAAGGGCGGTGAACAGGGCGGCGAAGCTGAGGAGGATCGTCAGCGGGTTCAGAAGGAGGACCATGAAAAGCGAAAGGCTCAAAAGGAGAAAGAGAACCAGCAACGCCTCGGCCAAGGTGATTGCATTTTTTGCAAGAGGACGATTTTTTGTCCGCTCGACCTGGGCATCGAATTTTCGGTCGGCCATGTCATTCATCACACAGCCGGCGCTTCGCATCAAGAAGGAGCCGAGGATAAAAACGACGAGATGCTTCATCGTCGGCTTTCCCTCGGAGGCGACAAAGAGCGACCAAAGGGTCGGGAAAAGGAGCAGCAGGGTCCCGTACTGCTTCTCCAACCGCATGAGCTTGGCGATTTCTTTTCTCTTCTGCCAAAGATTTTTCATAAGCAACGGGAGGAGGAAAAGATGAAGGACAAATCTTTTAGCGCTTCCCCCTTCCGCCTCCCCCCTTCCGTGTCCTCATTATTTGGCGCATCTGAATCCCACGTCATCCAGGCGCTCCGCCGGTGGGTCGTACGATCGGACCGCGGCCCGCGCATAGACCTCCAATACCCGTTTGTACGCCCCATCGGGATAATGCCCCAAGCTGTTATAGGAGAGTCCCCGGACGACGCGGTGCTTCATTCCGAAATCCTTATTTCTCGTCGTGCTCCCGGGGTAGGGGAGGTACCAGCTGTCGGTCCATTCCCAAACGTTGCCGATCATGTCGTAAAGACCAAAGGGGCTCTTCCCCCCCGGAAAGCTCCCGACGGGGCGGGCTGTCTGGCTCAGACCCGATCCGGGGGAGATGTTTGCCCGATCGATCTCGAAGGCGTTTCCCCAGGGGTACCGGCGTCCATCGGGTCCGCGGGCTCCCTTCTCCCATTCCTCTTCGGTCGGGAGCCGCTTCCCGGCCCAACGGCAGTAGTCATTTGCATCGTACCAATCGACATGGGTCACCGGGTATCGTTCTTCCCC
>JAHFEM010000436.1:0-1726 GCA_023248505.1 Nitrospirota bacterium | reverse complement strand
AGTCCTCTTGGGTCGTTTCGTATCGATCGATGTAAAAGCCGGGGAGGGAACCCTTCCTGCGGGGATGCTCATCCTCGAACCAGGGACGGGGAAATCCCAGCTGAACGCCTTCCCCGATGTCGTCCACCTCATCGGATCCGATAATAAATTCGCCGGCGGGGATCCACACCATCTTATTGAATCGGGTCCCGCAGCCGGTGAGCGCGAGGGCTAGAAGGAAGAGAAAAGGGAGGGTGAGAATGCCTCGAAGATCACGGCCGCGACCTGGTCGGAGATGATCAGCCGATATCGTCTTGCCCAAAATAATTCCCCTTGTTTCAACCCGAGCTCTTCGGCGATCGGAGGGAGGGCGAGGCGCGCAATCTCCAGCCGATCTCGACGGGTCAGAAGCCGGTGTGTTTCAATAATCTGACCGATCGGGTGTTGTCCTAGTTGAATTTCCTGGTATAAATCGGGTTTCAATCCGGAAAGGGGGAAGGTTGAAATCGCATAGACCTTCCGCTCCCCTTTCCGAGCGGCTCCCGGCCTGTCACCGGAAGCGCCGAGCGAAGGGGGGACGGCCGCCGAAGGGGTTCCCACCGTCAGCCAGACCTTGCGTTGGATTCCTTTCTCTCCCGGGGCGACCCCGACCCAGGCGGAGTGTTCCTCGTCGATCTGAATTTCCCGTTGTTCTTGAATGGCGACTTCGACCGGCGCCAGGAAGAGCGATTGCAAATGACATATGAGGGTTCCGTCCGACGTAAGAAGCAGTCGGAGGACGGGATCGATCGGATGCCGCCGACAATAATCCCAAAACGCCTCCTTTGTAAGCCATTCATTTTTCATGAACACGCATCGCGCGTCTTGCTCCCGCCGTTTGTTGTGGAGGAGACGCGCAAATATAAGTAGATTCTTTCCTGTTTTTCCGGAGTCGAAAATTTGCTGCAACGCGCTGCGGGAGATTTTCGATGATTGATCTTACTGAAATCGATTTTAGGTGTCAAGTTTTTGACTTTATGGGGTTCGTGATATATACTTTAAATGCCTTTTTCGCTTTCACTCTCCCGGTCTGAGGAGGCGCTTTGCACATAGTTAAAACAGGCACTTTCTTGGGGGGCCTTTGATGGATGAGCGGATCGAGGCGCGGATGGCCGATGAAGAACAGGCTGAAGAAGGGAAAGAGTACGATAAAGAAGAAGTAAAATCGGCCAAAGAGGTTGTCCAGTATCTCACGAAGACATCCAAGACACTCCAGATCTACCTTCCGAACAACCCCATTCATCAAAAATTCATCAACGAATTAACCGAAAAGGTCCAGCTGCACCTCTCGGAGTACGGACCGCTCCGATTACGGATTAAACAATTCGAGCTGCTCATCTCGGGACAATCGATTTACGAAAATAGCAATCGGATGGAGAGTCTGGCGTTTAAGTTTTTCGTCGATGGACTCAGAGAGCTTTCATTCCAGCCCGGAATCGAGAAAGAAGAGCTCATCACCTTTCTGGAGGTCATTGGGAACCGGGGAGAGGGAGAGAATGCGGATGACGATGTCGTCACGCTCCTGTGGGAGAAGCATCTGGCCCACATTAAATATATCGTGGTCGATGATCTCCAAGGGGATTACCGATTGAAAGATTGTAAGGAGATGCAACCCCCCTCTCCCAGTTCCGATCAGCTTCGAGAGATGTACAATCAGGAAACGACCCCGCCTCCCCAGGCCATGGTCCTCGCCCTCCCGAGAACGGTT
>JAHFEM010000055.1 GCA_023248505.1 Nitrospirota bacterium | reverse complement strand
TGATCTTCAATGAGCGTCGGACTGCGGCCCGGCCATTCGGTGAAGATGATGACCTGCGCATCGGAGAGATCGGGGATGGCGTCGAGCGGAATGTGCCGCATCGCCCAAACCGCCCAGGCGATCAAAAAGGCGGTGAGGGTGATGATGAGAAATTTATTCCGGGCGGAATACTCGATGATTTTTTCAATCATGTGGTTCTCCGAAGGTGTACCTCAAGCGTCGACTCAGAGGGAACGCTTTGTGTTACATGCCTGGCATCCCTTCCATGCTGTCAACCGCTTCTAGTGTAAATTTCTCTTGGATCTCCGGCTTTCCAGGGAGTGTGACAAATACGGTGACTTCCCAGGCTCCGGCCATTCCGAATTTCACTTTTCCTTTGTATTCGCCGTTGTTAAGCGCGACCGGTACCTTGACCAACTTCATCCCCGGCATCGCCATGGTGTAAGAGAAGACGACTTTGGCGTTCTCCACCGGCTTCCCGGCTGAATCGGCGATCTTCAGCCGAAGCAGGTTCTCGCCGTCTTTGGGCGGCGCTGGATCGGTAGACAAGGTGAGGGTCAAGTCGCCGGCCTTTTTGCTCTGGGGACCCTTTGCGACCGGTTTCTCCTTCGTCGGCATTCCTTTCATCCCTTCCATATTCATATCCATCTTCCCCATCTGCGCCTGCTCCATCTTGATGCCGGCCATTCCGAGCGCGCCCATCATGTTGGAAGAGGCCATCAGCTTGCTTTCCGAATCGATCAAGAAGGTCGCCGAGGTGACGATCCGATCGCCCGCGGTCAGGCCCTCTTGCACCAGATAGGTATCGCCGACGCGCCGCGCCTTGATCTCTTTCGGCTCATACATCTCCATCCCCTGGTCGACAAACGCGATCTGACGCACCCCCGAATCGAGCACGGCCGATTCGGGAATCACCAACCCCTTGCCAAGCTTGGAGGTCAATTCTACTTGGGCGAACATTTCCGGTTTGAGTTTGATTCCCGGGTTGGGAAGCTCCACCCTCACCCGGACCGTGCGGGTCTGTGAATTCAGATAAGGATCGATATGAGCGATCTTGCCTTTAAACGTCTCGCCTGGGTAAGCATCCACGGTTACGGCCGCTTCCTCGCCCACTTTCACGGAGGAGAGATCCGACTCATAAACGTCCGCCAAGATCCAGATGGTGGATAAATCTGCAATCTCATAGAGGGTCATCTCCGGCGTGACCCGCATTCCTTTAACGCCTTCCCTTTTGGTGACGATGCCATGAATGGGAGCTGTGATCGTGATCGCGGTCTGCGGTTCATCGCGATCCTCCAGCTCTTGAATCTGCTTCTCCGTGATTCCCGACAAGAGAAGTCTTCTCCTCGCGGAGGAGAGAAGCGCACCGCCGGTCTCCCTGACCTCTGCAATCGGACTGGCCCCGAGTTTTTCCAGGCCTCGCTTGGCCAACAGGTATTCCTGCTGGGTGGCGAGAAGGTCAGGAGAGTAGAGGGTTAAGAGCGGCTCCCCTTTTTTCACCTCCTGGCCGGCAAAGTTGATATAGAGCTCCTGAATCCAGCCATCCACCCTCAGATTGATTCGGGCGAGTTTTCGCTCATCGTAGGCCACTTTGCCGACGGCGCGGATCGTTTTCTCGACTTCATGCTCCTGAACGTCGGCGACTTTCACGCCAAGGCGCTGTTTTTTCTCCGGCGTGAGCATGGTCGTCGCCTGCCCGGTCTCGTTGACGCCCATCTGCATCCCTTCCATTCCTTTCATGGACCCATCGGATTTGGTATCTCCCATCGCAGGGTTCTGTGAGAGATAGAAGGCCGCCGTGAAAATGAGAGACAAAACACCCAATGAAATCTGCTTTCTAAAGTTTTGAACGATTTTCATGTTGTATTCTCCTTTTCGTCCTAAAATGTTTTTCCCGTTATCTCTTCCAGTTCTGTTAAACTTTTCTGGATCTCTGTAAGGGCGCGAAAGTAGGTCAGCTCCAATTCTTTTAGATTCTTTTGCGCGTCGATCAGGGTGAGAAAATCATTCTTTTTCGTCTGATACCCGATGAGGGCGGCCGCAAGAGACTGCTCCGCAAGCGGCAGAATGCCGCTTTCATAAAGGCGTGCGAGACGTCTTGCGGTTTGAAAGCGGGCGATTAGTGTTTTGATCCGAAGGGCAGTCTCGTTGTTTATTGCTTGCTGCGCCGCTTCGGCCCGTTCCCGCTCGGCCTGGTTCTCGCGAATACGGGCGTCATACTTTTTCTTATTGATCCAGGGGATACTGATTTTAATCGAGGCCATCCACCGATTCGGGCCGTGATGAACATCCCAGTAGGCGACCTCTCCCATCACGTCCGGGAAAAACTCTTTCCGCGCGAGCTTGATCGACTCCTCTCCACGCCGGATCGCCAAGGCGTGCATCCGGTTTTCGGGACGGGATTCCGCCGCTTCACGTTGCAGGATCTCAAAATCGGGCTCGAGGGTTGGAAGGGGGGTCGCTTGGGGTTGACCGATGGGTGAATCGACAGATCGATTCAGGAGCGTATTGATCCGCGCTTCATCCGTCCGCTTTTCCTCCTCCAAATGTTCAAGCTCATTGGAGAGATTCAGCAGCTCCATCTCAGCTCGGAGCACGTCTTGCTGGCCGACCGCTCCGACGGCAAATCTCTCCTGCGTGATTCGGGAGAGCCTTCTTGCGAGATCTACCTGGGCATGATGAATTTCAAGCATCTTGTATGCGAGGAGGAGGTCGAAGTAGGCTTGCTTCGCTTCCCGGAGCACTCTGAGCCGAACGGCGCGAGATTCCTCCCCGGCCATGGTCCGCTCCAGGGTTGCGACAGCGCCGCGGAGCAATTGTTTTCCGAAGAACGGAAAGGTTTGAGAGAAGGTGTACCAGGTCTCGTCCGCGTTCCCCAAATTGAAATTGGAAGGAATCGACCATTGCGTCACCCCGATCTGCGGATCGTCCCATGCGCGCGCTTGCGGGATCTTCTCCTCGGCCATGCGCTCTCTTTTTTCTCCCGCGATGATTTCGGGATTTCGTTGGACAACCTCCTGAAGGAGATCTTCGAGGTTCAGGATTTGAGATGGGGTTTCTTCAGCAAACGACACAGAAATGAGAAACAGGACCGCGCCGAATGAAAAAACAGCGATCAAGAGAAGTCGTTTCAACATAGACCACTCCAGTAGACATGAAAAAGTTTAAAGACGGAAATAGGCGACAGCGCTCTTGGATCTGAAAACAGCGTTAATCACCGATGATTGGATTGTGGTATAGGATTCGTTTAAAGCAGAAGGGTACGGTGGAGGATGCAGAGATCCCCTGGAGGTTGCTGTATAAAATGATTGGAGTCGATTTGAGGTGATAAAACGGGTGGAGGCGCTTTAAGCGAACGGGTGATGAGAGAGAGCCCATCTTCCACAAGAACCGCCTGCTGTGGCAGCTGAGGTCCGGCATTCAAGGAGCGTTGCTGATTGGAGAGATGACAGAAGCTTTTGGCCAACTCCGGAGAGGAAACTGTTTTGCAGGGTAAGACGCAGCAATCCTCCGCTTTCGGCGCCCAATCCGGAACCATGCAGGCGCTTGCCAGGGAGAGGGTGAGAAAGGAAAAACCCAGGACCACCAGAATGAATAGTTTGGCTCTTTTACTGTTCAAGATTGATCCCCCAGCCTTTTTACAGAACAATACAGGTTGGATGATATTATGTCAAGTTTTGGAACAGACCTCATTCAGTGCGGTAAACTCTCCGTTCGATCCAGTCTGCGTCAAGGCCTGCGGACAGAAATCATAAACCGCCATCTCAAGAGGTATACCCGTGGCCAGTATTTCTTTGGCCGGGGACATCCTCATTTTCTTCTTTTTTGGATCAGGGGTATCCATCATTTTACGTCAGTCCTGTTCGATCACAACAATTCCCTTTCGGATCGCGTAGGTTATTAGATCGACGACATTTCGAAGGGCCAGCTTGTTCATGATATTTGCACGGTGGGTCTCGACGGTTTTAACTGAAATTCCCATCTTCTCTGCCGCTTCCCTATTTTTATATCCTGCCGCAACGAGGCGGATCACCTCTAGTTCTCTTTCGGTCGGTTCCCTAAAGAACACGGCGCCCCGCTCGGTCTCCATTCGATTGAGTTTAGCTTTAGTGGGTTGGGTTCTCTTGGTCATCGGCGTCTAGAGACTCCTTTTGAGGGAGGGCGCCGCTTTGAATCTTATCGATTTGGAGGCCTTGATCTTAATAGGCTCGCCTGTTTGAGGGTCTCTCCCTTTTCGAGCGGCTCTGGCGCGGACCGTGAAAGTACCGAAGCCGGGAAAGCTGAATCTCCCGTTCTTCTTGATCCCTTTCGCCATCGCGGCGAACGTCTCGGCTATAATTTCAACGACCGTTCGCTTGCTCAAATCATTCTTTGCCTGTGTTTTGACCACGGATTCAACCAACTCCCTCTTATTCATATTGCCTCCATGATGGATGTCGATTTACACAAAAGTTAACGAGCTATCGTCTTCTATAAATCTCCGAGTGCTTTTTATGAGCCTGCCAGTTCGCCGCATACCGGCTGGCCAATACATGGTCTTGAATCACAAGCAGATTCTCGGCATTTTTCTCTTCGGCAGCCTTCGTGAAATTGAAAGAACCGGTGATCACGATCTCTTCATCGATGACCATCACCTTGTTGTGAGCAATCGCGTGTTGGGAGTCGATATACGTTGGAATCCCCGCCCTAGAAATAAAGTCCGCAGACGAATATTTTTGCCTTTTGTTGCTTCTGTCCAGGATCGACTCGACATGGACGCCTCGTTTATGAGCCTCAACCAAGGCCTTGGCGACGGGGGCCGACGTAAACGAATAGGCCTGCATTAAAACAGAGGTACGGCTTTGGCCCAACACCTTGACGATCGTTTCGGTGCAGTTCTCTCCGGGAGTAAAACAGACGTAGAATGTTTCGGGTCCCGCCGATATAAATGACGACGGAAAGAGAAGGGTCAGAGATGTTAGGAGAATGAACGATAAGATGATTCTCTTGAATCGAATCAACATGAGAGGCAATCTACCAGATAGGGGTTTATTTCACAATAAAAAAGGCGTTTGTTTGGTTACCCCACGCTCCCACCTTTCGAAAGAACCCTGGGACCGAATGTTATTAAATCGACTGCTCAAGTGCTTTGCCGCTTTTACCTGATTGGAGTTCCGGCGCTTTACCGCCGTCCTTGAAAATAAAATCAATTTTTGCTCCATCTGCTTTATGCCAAGGGTTGTACAAGCCGAGTGAGTTGTCGATGTTTTGGATGGTGCTGAAAAGAAACCGATTGGCCACCTTCACGGTGATATGGCTTTCCATTACGGCCTTTTGCAGCGTCTCCATCCGGTCCGAAGTGTGACAAACGATCAATATTCCGACCGGATCCTTCGAATTGACCGGCGCCAGGCGGCGGCTCAGCTGCATAAAAGCGAGCAACTTCTGAAGAAACTCCGGAGTATGCGTGGTTCCGGCGTCGATTTCGACGAGATAACTAAAATACGCTCCATGTCTGAATTTAAGCGTGAACCGTAAATCAGGGATCCGTTTAATCCTGACCCTCTGAACCTGTTTTGCCAGCATGTCATGATCAAACAATCGGATGACCTCGTACCGCCTCGGGTCTCCTTCATAAATTCTGCGGATCAAGCGGGTTAAGATAATTTCATGAAAAAGAGTTCGACGGTTCGGCCGAACGTGCCGGATCCGATCGATCTGGAGGACGCCCTGAGAGGTCAAAATCTCAATTCCCCCTTCCGCGAGGCTATAGACCGGTTTGTGCAGGATGGTTCGGCGTCCACGAATTCTCTGGGGTTCGATCCGCTCAATACAGCAGGCCTCGATCAATTTCCACATTCGCCTTTCATATGCCTGCCGGCTGACCAATTTGCCCTTTCCCACGAAAAATCGCGCATGAAGGTCATCGGAGAAAGCAGGCCCAAATGCGAGATATTTAAACAATTCAATGTCACGATCGGTGAGAACCAGACCCGCTCCGCGGAGCATTATTCGCCTCCTGTATCATAATCGTCCTGTTTGCAGAGCTGCTCGATTTCGGTATTGATTCCCTCGAGGTCTTTCAGCTTCGCCGCTGTAAACACCTGATTGATCGTCTCAATCATCCATTGAGCTTTCACCGGGTCTCGGCGGAGTACCCGGAGCAGGTTGACGTGCGCCTCCGTGAGACGATTCACATGCCAGAGAAGTCCCGCCTTCGCGAGCGCCCTTGTTTGCAGAACAAATGCGCCATAGGCCCGAAGGAGAACCTTATTTTTTTTCCTGAGCGCTCTATCCCGTTCGCTGCCCGCTTGCCCCTTGTCTTGGCGTCTAGATCCAGTCTGTTCTCTCGGAGCGACACCTTGGTCCGTCAACCGATTTGTCACAGGACCGGCCGCTTCAGTCCGGTTGGACAGATCGCCGGGTGCGTTTCGCTGGGCATATTTTTCAATCGTTTTCCGAATATCCTCTTGTGGCATCTCCGATCCGTCGGCAAGATATCGAAGGATCTCCTTCCGCTCGACCTCGTCGGTGAGGTACCCCCACAAGGAGGCGACCTCCTCGAACGCTCGATCGCGATCCAGTGTATTCTTCATGTCGTACCTCTCGCGCATGGCGAGCACCAACCATGGGCCCGCCTTGGCCGGATAACGAATGACCTTTTTGAGAACGTCGGCCCCCAGCTTGATAATTAATTCGTCCGGATCCTTAATCCTTCGGCTCTCGTCGGCCGGATCGAGGGCCGTGATCTCGGTCACAAAGAGGGTAAATTTCGGAAAGGCCTGTATGAGAAGCCGGATCAATTGCGCCGTTCCATGCCTTCCAGGTTTATCGCTATCTAAAAGTAAAATGAGGCGCGTGAAGCGGGTCGTCGCCAGCGCCTTCCCGAACCCTTCCTTAAATGTTGTTCCTCCAAGTGCGACCGTATTTAGCAGGCCGTGCGACTGCATCTGAAGGCAATCTAGAATCCCCTCCACGATCACCAAGGTCGCGTCCTCCGGCACTCGCCTTTTCGCGTAGTAGAGGTTATAGGGGGAGTCCACCTGAAGGTCCGAGGCGTTCTTGTATTTCGGAAACCCGTCTGCCTCGTCCGGTTTGACGGTCGCCAGTCGGGCCTTCGTGGCCCCCGCGACGAATCCGGACAATGTCCCGTTGTATGCCCGCCATCCGAACAGAATTTCATAAAAAGTTCCAAATCCTCGCGTCAGAATACCGGAGTTGTTGATTTCATCGTAGGTGAAACCTTTCTTCTTGAGAATCCCGATGAGCCGGGAGCGGTCGCAGAAATATCCGACGTCGTGGCTCTTGAGGACCTCGGGAGAGAGCCGCCGAAGGTTGACTAAATACTCCCAGGCGTCTTTCGCCTGAGGAAGAGACCAGTCTTCCTTCGTTTGAGACATGATTTCTTCGCGGACGTCCCGTTTGGACGAGCGTAGAGCGGGGAGCTCATACCCGACTTCCTTCGCCAGCTCCTCCAGGGCGCCGCGCTTGTCGCATCCTCTGAGCTTGCAGATAAAATCGAAGATATCTCCTCCGGTTTTTCCTGAACACTGGAAACAGTTATAGAGTTGCTTTTCAGGAGTGATCGAAAAACATCCATGTCCATGGCAGAAAGGACATTCCGGGAGAGTAAATCCTTTTCCCGATCTTCGCGGGCTTTGGCCCGTACACTTCTCGATAAAGGCGAGAATGTCGACTTTTCTTTTGACCTCCTCGAACGAATTCACTCCTTCCCGCTTCATTGAATTACCTCCGATTCATTGAATTACCAGTTAATAATCTCTCCTCCACCTTGAGGGGCGGAGGGTGAATGCGGCAGGAGCGGGGAGGGAGGAATCGCGTCGGGCCCGGGCAGGTCGAGGTCTTTATAGGAAGCGGCCGCAAGCGGCTCGACGCTCGGGCGATACGCTTCGACCGGCAACCCTCTTCTCCTTTTAAATGTCCGATTCTTATATGAAGAGATTTGCTTAACCCAAATAGGATGTAATCCTCCGATGTGGAGAAGCGCCGCGCCAATCGCCATGTTATAGATCTCGTCTTTGGTCAACAGGGGCCTCTCCTGAAATCCCGTCGTCGTTACCGCTCCGCGTCTAGATCGCGCGATCCGTTTATCGCGGATCGCCTGTTTACCGAAGAGATCCGAGAGACGCTCGCAGGTGACCGGATCACAACCTTGCAAACAGACCTCGGTTTTTGTATTTACCGCAATCGATATGACCTCGTGCGGTTTATATCGGGTCAGCTGCCCTTCCGCCTGCAGATAGGTTACGATTCCGACCCGCGCGGACCGTGCGGTATTTGCAAAGTCGGCCATGTCCGGCAGGTGAAGGGCGTAAAATTCGTCGAGATAGAAAAAAAGAGAGCGTCCATCGCCGTCTTTTCGTACAGGTTTTTCATAAACTTTCTGCATCAGGGCGCGGAGCAGGATCGACGCCGCGAGCCTGGCTTTTGGGCTGGAATGGGGACTGGC
>JAHFEM010000435.1 GCA_023248505.1 Nitrospirota bacterium | reverse complement strand
AGCGGAAGCCAGAGCCCTTTTCGGGAGCAGGAGTAGATCAACACCCCTCGGTGGTGATTTCGTTCACGATCCCGAAGGTACCTCTCCATTTTTTCAAAGTCCTCTTCGATCGATTGCCGGACCTCCGGGGGGAGCGGCTTCCGGTCCAAGTCGGCCCGCGTCTGTTTCAAAAGGTTCTTAAAGACGACCCTGAATTCTTTCCGTTTTGGAAAACGGCGGCCGTCGATATTCAAGCTCAGGGTGCTGACCCAATGATTTCCATTTTCATATGCGAGCAGCTGTTTCACATCTTTCCACGAGATCATGATTTTACCTCTCTCGAACGTTAGGCGGCCTTTCGGTTCGTCCGGGCAAAGAAGCCGGTGATTCTTTGATCGACCTCTTTGCTTTGACAGCGCGGGCAGTTCGCCTCTCCCCGATCATGCTGCAAGAGAGACATCCGGATGTTGAAGACCTCCTGACACTTTCGACATAGGTATTCGTAGATCATGATCGATCCCTCCTGACCGTTTGCATTGAAAGAGCACAATCATCTCACTTTATTTTTGCAGCTTTGAACGGTCTGTGTCAATGCCTGCCACCCGCGTTTTTACACGGCTCCGCTTGGGTTTGCGCATTTTTCTGCAATCGAATCGGAGGGTGAAATCCTGTTGACAGAGAGGGGGTGATCGGTTAAGATGGGGCGTCTTTTTACGAGGTTTTCAATGTCTTATTCGCTCAAGCTGATCCTTTTTTCTTTTCTTTTATTTCTGCCGCTGATCGGTTGCCAAAAAAAAGAGGGAATGGCCGAAAATGTGGGAACGGCCCCTCCGCCGCCGACGGTCATTCCCCCTTCTCCGGCTCCCCCGGCGGGGGAAGCCCCGCCTTTGCCCCCCGGCGAGTCGCCCCATGGATCGGGCGCCCCCGTTCCTTTCATGCAGAAGCTGGCCGAATATAAGGCGCGCCTTGAGAAGAACCCGAAGGACATTGAAGCGCTCATCTTCATGGGCAACTCGAACTATGATATCCAGCGTTTCGAAAAAGCGAAGGAGTTTTATCAGCGGGCTCTGGAGGTCGATCCCAACAATACCCATGTTCGGACCGATCTGGCCTCCGCTTACCGGAGTCTCGGTGAGACCGATCATGCGCTGGAAGAGTTGAACAGGGTATTGAAGGCCGATCCGAATCACGAGGTGGCGCTTTACAACTCCGGGATTATTTACTTGAATGACAAGAATGACCCTGAGAAGGCGAGGGTGTCCTGGGAAAAACTGGTTCAACTGAAACCGAACGATCCCCTCTCGCAGGAGCTGAAGAAGCAGATCAGCGAGCTAAAGCAACCGGCTAAGAAGAATAAATAACGCGCCTAACGTGTTTTCGTTTTTAATAAGGAGCTTGCATGAAATTTTTTCTCGATTCGGCCAATATTTCGGAGATCAAAGAGTCGGTTGCGCTGGGACTCATTGATGGCATCACCACGAACCCTTCCCTGGTTTCGAAGGAGAAGAAGGACTTCAGGAAGCTGATCGAAGAGATCTGCCAGATCGTCGATGGCCCGATCTCCGCCGAGGTGGTCGCCACCGATGAAGAGGGAATGATGGAGGAGGGGCGATCCCTTGCCAAAATCCATAAGAATGTGGTGGTGAAGGTGCCGATGACGGCGAACGGCCTGAAGGCGACCCGCCGCTTCTCGAAAGAGGGGATCCGCGTGAACGTGACGCTCATCTTCTCTCCGGCTCAGGCGCTCCTCGCCGCCAAGGCCGGCGCGAGCTATGTCAGCCCGTTTATCGGCCGGCTCGACGACGTCGGCCAGATCGGCATGGAAGTGATCGAGCAGATCGTGACCATCTTCTCCAATTACCCCTTCAAAACGGAGGTCCTGGTTGCCAGCATTCGAAATCCGATCCATGTCATTCAGGCGGCGCAGCTGGGGGCGGGTGTCGCCACCATGCCCTTCGCCGTCCTGCAGCAGCTTCTCAAGCACCCGCTCACCGATATCGGGTTGGCCAAATTCCTCTCCGATTGGGAGAAGGCCTCTAAAGGCTAGATGACAGCCGTCGCGATCGGTTCATCTACCCTGGGTGGATTGGGTCGGGCCATCCTTCGGGCCGGAGGCTATTTTTTTAACCTGCTCCTCTTGGCTTACCTCTCGTTCCGCGAGCTCTTCCATTTGCGCGGCCCCTCCCGAAAAGAAACCTTCCGTGTGATCTATCGCCAAATTCTCTTTACCGGTCTGGATGCCCTCCCGCTGTTGGGCCGAATTGCGTTGATGATCGGGCTGACCGTCATTGTTCAGGCGGTCACCCTTCTCCCCCAGGTTGGCGGAGAGGAGATGTTGGGGCGGGTGATGGTCCTGGTGATCGTCCGAGAGTTGGGCCCTCTCCTGACCGCCATCGTCGTGGTCGGCCGATCGGGGAGCGCGATTGCGACTGAGTTGGGGAACATGCGGGTGGCGCAGGAGACCGATGCGCTGATCGTGATGGGGATCTCTCCGATCCGGCTGATCATCCTTCCCCGTCTGGTCGGCGTGGTTCTCTCGGTCGTCTGCGTGACCCTTTATTTTGATGTCATCGCCATCATCGGGGGATTTATCATCGCCGGGCTGAAGCTGACGATTCCCTTTAAGGTCTTTATCGGAAATATTTTAAGCGCCCTTACCTTCACCGACCTCTTCATCTTCTTAATCAAAAGCCCCCTCTTTGGTATAATCATTGCGTCGGTCTGTTGTTATCACGGTCTATCGGTGAGACGTTCTTTGACGGAGGTCCCCCAGCAGACGACCAAGGCCATCGTCAATTCCATCGCCCTCTCCCTCTTTCTGAACATGATTATCACAACCTTGGTCTACCTTTAACCGGTCAGGGAGGGGATGAATGGAGGCGGAGCCGCTCTTAACGCTGGAGCAGGTGACCTTCCGACAGGAGGGGCGGATCCTCTTTGAGGA
>JAHFEM010000434.1 GCA_023248505.1 Nitrospirota bacterium | reverse complement strand
CCGGCCAGCACGATGGACCCGGCGGCTCGGAAGGGCGACCGGCCCCTCACCTACATCCAGGTGGCCGACGCGCGACAAGCGCTCGCCCATCTGGCCTCTTTTTTTTATGGGAATCCGACCGACGGTCTGCACCTCATCGGTGTGACCGGCACCAATGGAAAAACCACCACGGCCTTTCTGACCCAAGCCCTCCTGCGCGCGGCCGGTTTCAAAACGGGGCTGATCGGAACGGTTCGGTTTGACCTGGGGGACGCCGTCCGTGCGGCAACCCATACCACGCCGGGGGCACTGGAGCTGCAGTCGCTTTTCGCCGAGATGCGAAAGGCCGGCGCGACCCATGCGGTGATGGAGGTCTCCTCTCACGCGCTCGATCAGGGGCGGGTGGAGGGATGCTGGTTCGACGCGGCGATCTTTACGAACCTGACCCAGGATCATCTCGATTATCACGGAACGCTCGATGCGTACTTTTCCGCCAAGCGAAAGCTTTTCGATCAGACCGGAATGACCCTGGTGAATCTCGATGATCCCTGGGGAAGGCGAATCCGGGAGGAGATTCCAAGCCGGTGTTGGGGCTACGGGATTGCAGAGCGGGGCGAGCTCTATCCGGCCTCCCTGGAAATCGGCCCGAAGGGGATCGAGATGCGGGTGCAGACCCCGCTGGGAGAGATGGAGATTCGATCCGCTCTCGTCGGGCGCTATAACGTCTACAACCTGCTGGCGGCGATCGGAGCGGGGGCGGCGCTGGGATTGTCGAGAGAAGCGATCATCGCGGGGGTGGCCGCAATGACGGGGGTGCCGGGGCGATTTGAGAAAATCGACGCCGGCCAGCCGTTTTTGGTTATCGTCGACTATGCGCATACTGAAGATGCGCTTGATCGGCTGCTCCAGGCGGTGTCGGACCTTCATCCCCGCCGGATCATCACCCTCTTCGGCTGCGGCGGAGACCGCGATCGGGGGAAGCGGCCGAAGATGGGGGCGGTCTCGGCCCGCCACAGCGATGTCACGGTGCTGACCTCCGACAATCCGCGGAGCGAGCCGCCGCTGGCGATCATTCAGGAGATCGAGGCCGGGCTCCGATCGGCCGACGCCTCTGCGCAATATGAGATTTTTCCCAACCGGCGCGAGGCGATCGCGCGGGCGATCGATCTGGCCGAAGCGGGCGACGCCGTCGTGATCGCCGGCAAGGGACATGAAGATTATCAGATCATCGTGGCAGAGCGCTTGCCTTTTGATGATCGGGAAGCGGCGCGCGCCGCCCTGGAGCGAAAATACGGGAGGCGTCAGGCGGGAGGCGTGAGGGGGAAGGGATGAAAACCGACCTTGCCCTTGAGGTTATTTTGAAGATGTGGAATGTTGAGGAAATAACGGCGGGGTGCCGCGGCGAGCGGCGCGGGAACGCCTCGACGGAGATCTCCGGGGTCTCGATCGACACCCGCACGATCCGTCCCGGCGACCTCTTTGTCGCCATCAAGGGGCCGCGGTTCGACGGCCATGATTTTGTGGCGCAGGCGTTGGAAGAGGGGGCCTCGGGCGCCGTGGTCTCCCGGTCCGAATTTCACGCACGGGAAGCAGCCTGGCGGCCGCTCCTCGATCGGCATTTTTTAATTCTGGCGGACGATCCCCTCGCGGCGCTTCAAGCATTTGCCGCCTGGCACCGGATGCGATTCGATCTCCCGCTGATCGGCGTGACCGGGAGCAACGGGAAGACGACGACCAAGGAGATGACGGCGGCGATCCTCTCCCGGAGAGGACCCGTTTTGAAGACCGAGGGGAATCTGAATAACCATATCGGTCTTCCCCTCTCGCTGCTGCGTCTCGATGCGAGCCATCGGGCGGCGGTGCTGGAGATGGGAATCAGCCAGAAGGGGGAGATGCGGCGGCTCTGCGAGATCGCCCGGCCGACCGTCGGCCTGATCACCAACATCGGCCCGGCCCATCTGGAGTTTTTGGGGAGTCTCGAAGGCGTGGCCGAGGAGAAGGGGTCGTTGTTCGATGCGGTTCGGGCGGACGGTACCGCCGTTATCAATCTCAACGATCCGCACCTGGCCCCTTGGGAGAAGCCGCTCTCAGGCCTCAGGAATGGAGCGGATGCCCGTAAGTTGACCTATGCGCTCGATGCTCCGGCCGATGTGACGGCGACCGAGATTCGGCCCGAGGCGGCCGGGATCGGCTTTCTGCTGACGATTCATCGCGGCCGGGAGGCCGGGCGGGTCCATCTGGCGACTTCGGGGCGGCATCAAGTGGCGAACGCGCTCGGTGCGGCCGCGATCGCCTCCGCGTTGGGGTATCGCTTGGAAGAGATTCGAGAAGGGCTCGCGGCGTTTCGGCCGGTGGCGCTCCGGGCGGAGGTGCTGGAGTCGAACGGGAAAACGATTCTTCTCGATGCGTATAATGCCAACCCGGCTTCGATGAAGGCGGCGCTCGAGATGCTCGCCGCGTATCCACGGCGGGAAGGATCTCGGAAGATCGCGCTGCTCGGCGATATGCTCGAGCTGGGAAACTTTTCAGAGGGGGCGCATCGGGAGATCGGAGCGTCGGCCGTCCGAAACGGAATCGATCTGCTGATCGCCGTCGGTCGATGGGCCCCGGCGATGGCGGAAGGGGCGCGTCAGGCGGGAATGCCGGGCGAGCGGATTGCAGCGTATCCCGATCTCCCCCTCCTTCAGAAAGAATTATTGTCCGTTGTTCGGGAAGGAGATGTATTGCTGATTAAAGGATCGCGGGGAATGCGAATGGAAACGGTTCTGCCCTGGCTCGGCGTCGAGCGGGACTCTTCGGATCGCGGGGGGCGGACGAAGGTCCACCCTCTGGAGAAGGGAAAGGGTTAATGCTCTACCATCTCCTCTATTCGCTTCATACGACCTATTCGTTCTTTAATGTTTTTCGATATATCACCTTTCGGACGATTTATGCCGTGGTGACGGC
>JAHFEM010000054.1 GCA_023248505.1 Nitrospirota bacterium | reverse complement strand
TATCAGAGACCATAAACCCGATACCAGTCAACGCGTTCATTTAGGAAGGTGTGAAAAGTTTCCATCGCGACGGCCCATGACAGCATGTCGAGCTCAACGTGCCACGCGAGCGCTCCGTGCTTTCCGTGAAGGTTGTAACCGCCGTTCCAGTGTTCGATCTTTTTCTTGGATCTTCGGAGTCGGGTCTCAACCCAGGATAGATCGACCCTTGTAGCGTGAATGATCTTGTTGCAACTTTCTCGTAGCGTCAGGGTGATGTTGCCTTTGTGAACAGTACCGATGTTGTACCCCTCCCGTGATTCTTCATCTACATCAGACAAGTTAACATCGCTGCCATTTGCCATGATGAAATCTTGAGCCATTCTAGTTTTTATGGCGCAATCAATCGTGTAGCTGCTGATTAGAGATTGCAATCGAGAGGAGTAATCTGCCCACGCACCCTCGCCGTAAGGGTGAAGGCTTCGCCCAATGTGTTTGTCCTCGCAGTACGCTCGACTACCAAGAACGATCTGTTGAATGAGGAATAACTTCTCTTCTATACCTTCGAAGTCAATGCTGTGTGTCATTTGTTCTGAACGCCTAACGTTGCGCTTCAGCCGCGCGAAGCATTGCGAGCGTCGGCTGCAAGCGCTTGTTGGCAGGTTCTTGGTTGCATCACGCATGTCAGCTAACGAAAGGTGATCACAGGGTAACTGAACTCAGTATCCGGAAAGCCGCAGTCTCGTCGCATGGCATTGAGACACGCTCGATATGCGTTCTTGAATTCGTCGTTGGTCACGCTACCAGGTTGATTCGCGCTTCGGGTACTGTACTCAAGAAAGCTAGCCAACGCCTTCGCTACGGCTTCAGAAGCCCAAAGCGCTGCCACATCGAACGCTGCCAGGAAGTCCTTTTTCTCTTGATCCGAAGCCGGCCTCCCCGAGACTAGAAACACGCGCATCGAAGTGGCGAGCTGCGCATATATGTCTCGCTTGCGAGTGAGAGCATCTCGTCGCTCTTCGGCAAGTTGCTGGAGCTGGTTTCTGTAGCCCTCGAGCTCTCTTGAGAACCTCGCTCGTTCCGCTTCAGCAATGCGCGTAGCCCAGATTTTGCCTAACCAAGACGAGAACGCGAAGACGAGAACCGCCCCGCCACCCAATGAGGCGATCACTGCTGCAGCTGTGCTCCAGATCATGGTTGCGCTACTCACGTCGATTACTCACTGCCCAACGACCTGCGGTTGAGCGGTCGCCGATGAGCGGCGTCCGCCAAAACCAGATCGCGCAGTCGCCGGTCCGCTCCAAGCACCGGTTAGACGTTCCCGTCGTCTCTACCTGCATCACTCCAAGCTCGGATCACGGAAAGCTGTCGAACGCGAGTCGTATCCCGAGGGCTGATTTCAAGAATCCTAGGAGCAGCTCGCACGAGAACCGCGTCGTCGCTTTTCTCGAGAAGCCACGATCGGAAGAACTCGTCGTACGATCTCTCAAGATCGGCGAAAAGCCTTGCTGAACTGATAATAAAGCTAGGCCCGGGATAACCCCGATCCGGGCCAAAGTGATCGCCGTCAATCCTTGGATTGGCTCCAACCGCGGTCCGCGTCGAGTCATCGCCCCGGACACAGACAGCCTGGGGCCATGATCCGTGGACTATCCCGTTCCTGAAACATGACCATAGCACTTCGAACACCTCCAAGTACCTCGGATCGACGCGGCTCAGGAAGTCGGCCACGTAATGCCTCGCCGCCGAGGTGGCATCCCTGCTTCGGCCGTAGACTTGCGCGAGGTACTCAAGGGCCATGAAGCACCCGGATGCGAGGAGAAAATTGCATCCGCCGAGGGGCCGAGGGGTCTGCGGGTTCTGATGGAATCGGTCAATCCCTAGGATCAACGTTCGCAAGTCCCCGAACAAGCATCCATCAATCCAACGATCAACCGCGCCTCGGGACTCCATCGCACCAACCGCAGGTGCATCCTCATCCCGACAGATCACGAAAGTCGTCGAAGGGTCGAGATCAGGAAGGGAGACCGGCTGACCGGCCTCATTGGTAGTGAAGACATCGACACGACGAAGCATGGTCAGCCCTCTCCTTGAAGCGTCTAACGTGGCCTTCACTTGCGGCTATGGAGCGCAGCGAAATAGCCGTCAAGTGCAAGGTATAGTTAGCGGACCAATCGCGTCCACCCGTGAGCGTGATACATCTGTTTGAGTTGTTCACATTGGTCCTTGTCCTTACCGGTATCGTCGCCGACATACAGGTGGTAATAACCTTCTGTTGGATTGATCGAAACACTTTGAATTGTACGGGGCTCCTTCCACGCAGAATCCTCGAATTCCATGCCTGTCATCGGCACAAGACCGGTTTCATACTCTTTCCCCACAATCGAGTAGACATGCTTGTTGCCAGGAGCATCACATAAGATACTCAAATCAACGATGATCGTCATGATTTTCCCCCTTGGTTCGGTCTCCCTGCCTGATATGCCGTCTTCGCTAACGTAGAAGTAACCGGCGCCCCGCTTTTGGAGTGTCCGGTTGACTGCCGGGTTGGGGGTGTCTAGGCATGAGACAGAAGCCTATCAATCGCTTTGCTATAGTGTTTTCGCTTCTCCCGGGCGATGTCCGTTTTCTCGGAAAACGCAACAGCAAACACATTACCAAAATCTCGCGCTATGTCGTATGCCTCTTTGTAATTTGCAACGGCTTTGTCGAAGCTTCTGCGTCGCCAAATGGGAACGGAGGCTCTGAACTTGGTAATGGCCGCCAAGTGGTCGTTGTGAAACCCGAAAGCGATTTGCGCGAGCGGGCAGTCGGGGTTCTCTCTGAGGTTGAGAAGAACCCCGTCAAAGGCACTGCGGAAAGCGGCGGACGCCTCATGTCGGCGCTTGATCGCAGTAGGAACGTAAACGCCGAGAAGCAGCATAGCGAGAGTGCCAGCGACACCAAGCAACCACAGATCAGCGGCGGAGAGCGTGAAGCCGAAAATGTTCATTGGCTGCTCAAGGCAACGATGTTCATTCTGCTATTTGCAGCAGGATATACATGGGGTTGGAACATGCGCTGGGCGATGACCCCCAACCAATTATTAGACAGTTAGGGAACGGTAGCAAAAAGGTTTTGCCGTGTCAATATTCCGGAAGAAATTATTGACATATCTCTTCAATATCATCATTATGCTTTGCAACCGACTAATATGCGATTTTGGATATTAGTCATCTAGGCTGATATCGATGCTTCCTATCCCTGATGATATTTTGAACCCGCACAGCGAGCGCAATCCTCGCCCCTCTGGGGCGGGGTTAGCGAGCGAATCACAAATAGAGGTTTTTATCCTTCTCGGGTCGAAGAAGCCTCGCCGCTCTGCGGCGGGGTTCTTCAAACAATATGAAACCGTCCTTAAAAAACGGGCGATTCCCGTTTCTCGCTACGCCGATTTAATCTTTATGCCCTGTAACGATAATAGGCCGCGCAGGCTCCTTCGGAGGAGACCATCGTCGCGCCGAGGGGATGCTCCGGGGTGCAACGGATACCGAAGGCGGGACATTCATTCGGTTTCTTCAGTCCCTGAAGAATCAAACCGCTGAGGCATTCTGAGGATGCTTCCGCTTCTCTTTCCTCCAGCCTGAATCGCCGAGCTGCATCAAACGCAGCATGCCGGTCGCTTAAGGCAAGTCCGCTTTGTGGGATCTCGCCGACCCCGCGCCATCGGCGGGGAACAATCTGGAAGACTTCCCGGATCAGCTGTTGAGCCGGCAGATTCCCCTCCCGTCGAACGGAGCGGGTGTATTGGTTCTCGACCTCACAGCGTCCCTCTTCCAGCTGCTTGATACAGAGATAAATTCCTTGCAAAATGTCGACCGGCTCAAAGCCGGTGACGACGATGGGGACCCGATAGCGAACGGCAATCGGCTCATATTCGGTATACCCCATCACCGTGCAGACATGGCCTGCGGCGAGAAAGCCTTGGACGAGACGGTTCGGGGAGGAGAGGATCGCTTCCATCGCCGGCGGAACCAGGACATGGGAGACGAGCATGGAAAAGTTCTTGATTCCCTGTTGATCGGCCTGATAAACCGCCATCGCCGTGGCGGGGGCGGTCGTTTCGAACCCGACGGCGAAGAAGACGATCTCCCGGGCCGGGTTGGCCTTCGCGATCTGCAGGGCATCGAGGGGGGAGTAGACGATGCGGATATCTCCGCCGCGCGCATTCGCCGAGAGCAAGTCTCCCGACGTCCCGGGCACCCGGAGCATGTCGCCGAAAGAGCAGAGGACGACATCCGGACGGGTGGTCAGTTCAATCGCCATGTCGATCAATTCCACCGGAGTGACGCAGACCGGGCAGCCCGGCCCATGCAGCAGCGTGATCTCTTTCGGCAGCAGCGCATCGATCCCGAACTTCACGATGGCGTGCGTTTGGCCGCCGCAGATCTCCATCACTGTCCACGGTTGCGTCACGAGGTGGGTAATGGCGTCTGCAAACCCCCGCGCCGCTTCGGCCTCTCGGTATTCGTCGATATACTTCATCCTGCTTCCTCCGATTCCCTGAGGTCCTCCATCTCTTTGAGATATTCAAAAACGCGGGCCGCTTCTTTCTCGTCGACGATGCTGATGGCGAATCCAACATGGACGATGACGTAGTCTCCGACCTTCGCCTCGGGAAGATAAGCGAGATGGACCTCCTTCACGATCCCGCCGAATTGAACTTTGCCAATCCGGAGGATCGGCTCCGCTCCTTCGATGCTGAGGACTTTTCCTGGGACGGCGAGACACATCGTTCATTTCTCCTGATTGATGCGGAGTGCGGCGAGGATCTGCCCCGCCGCCAAGCCGCCGTCGTTGGGTGGAATCTGCTGATGCCGGTAAGGCTGGAAGCCTTCGGCGGAGAGCCGCATCATCGCTCTCTCGGTGAGAACCTTGTTCTGAAAACAGCCCCCGGTCAGGACCACCTTCTCTTCCCCGATCCGTTGGGCGACCGACACAATGATTTCGGATAGGGTGTTGTGGAACCGGGCGGCGATCTCCCCGATGGGACGGGATTGTTCGAGGTCTCCGAGAATCGCCTCGATGAGCGGCGCCCAGTCGATGATGAGAGGGGCCTTCGGCGTCCCGCACTCCGGAATCCGAAATGGATAAGCCTCTTCCGTTTCGATTCCTTCGCAGGCAAACTCCAGCGCCATCGCCGCCTCTCCTTCGAACCGGCTCGTCTGCCGAAGACCGAGGAGGGAGGCGACCGCATCGAAGAGACGTCCGGCGCTGGAGGTAATGGGCGCATTGAGTCCGCTTTTCAGCATTGTTTTCAGAATGCGGCGCTCTTCGGCGTTGAATGCGGAAAGAGCGGCCCGTCCCTCAAAGACGCTCTCCCCGAACGATTCGTAGAGAAGACCGAGCGCAGATCGTCGCGGCTCTCTCATCGCCCGCTCTCCCCCCGGAAGCCGGAAGGTCCGGAAGTGGGCGACCCGTTGAAACGAACCCTCGTCGATTTTTAAAAATTCCCCGCCCCAGAGGGTTCCGTCGGGCCCGAGACCGCTCCCATCCCAGGCGATCCCTAAAAGCGGTCCTTCCAGTCGGTGCTCCGCCATGCAGGAGAGGACATGGGCGTAGTGGTGCTGAACGCGGTGGAGCGGCAGACCGGTTTCTTGGGCGAATCGGGTCGAACGATAATCGGGGTGGAGATCGCAGACGACGGCGTCGGGGGAATGATCATACAGCCTCTTCAGGTCGGCGATCGCCTGCCGAAAGGTTCGATCGGTTTCGGCATTTTCGATGTCGCCGAGGTGTTGGCTGAGTGTAATTCTCCCTCCGGCTAAGATTGCAATCGTACTCTTCAGATATCCTCCGACGGCAAGAAGGGAGCGATCCGATGGAAGGGGGCGGTTCGTCTCGATATCAAACGAGAGGGGCGCATATCCGCGCGCGCGTCGCAGGATAAGCGGACGTTCTGCGATCACCCGGACGACCGAGTCGTCAAGAGGCCGGACGATCGGCCGGTTATGGACCAAGAAGAGATCGGCGATTCCAGCCAGACGCCGAAGCGCGTCGTTTTCGTCGGTGCAGATCGGCTCTTCGGATCGATTGCCACTGGTGGCGACGACCGGAAAGCCGAGCTCCGACATCAGGAGATGATGAAGCGGGGTGTAGGGGAGGAGGATGCCGAGGTAAGGATTGTCCGGAGCGACAGAAAAGGCAATCGCGGATGGAGCGGATTTCTTCAGCAGAACAATCGGCGACTCGGGGGAGAGGAGAAGGCGCGCTTCCATCTCAGAGATCTGGCAGGCGTTCTTAACCGGCTCCAACGTCGGAAACATCAACGCGAACGGCTTCGCCTCGCGTACTTTGCGTCGCCGCAGCCGTTGGACCGCCTCTTCGTTCCGCGCATCGACCATCAGGTGGAATCCCCCCAGGCCTTTGACCGCGACGATCATTCCTCGCCGGAGGGCGTCGGCGGCGGCAAGCAGCGCCGCGTCATGCGACGCGCGCACCGATCCATCCGCTTCCCATAATTCGAGATGGGGTCCGCAAGAAGGGCAAGCGTTCGGCTCGGCGTGGAAGCGGCGGTTGGCGGGATTTTCATACTCGTTTCGGCACTCCTCGCACAGGGGAAATTTCCGCATCGTCGTATTGATGCGGTCGTAGGGGAGTAATTCGATCATGCTGAAGCGAGGGCCGCAATCGGTGCAGTTCGTGAAAGGATAGCGGTAGCGCCGGTTCGCAGGATCGAAGGTCTCTCGGAGGCAGTCGGCGCAGGTTGCAAGATCCGGAGGAACCGAAGTCTCCCGCACGCCGGCGAGGTCGCTCTCTCGGATCTCGAAGCGCTCTTCCCCGGTCGGATCGAGGCGCGCGCTGTCGATCCGGTCGATCACCGCATGGACCGGCCGCTCCTGCTTGATACGATAGAGAAAGGTTTCCAGGATCGGTCGAATCCCTTCGACCTCGATCGTCACCCCCGCCGGTCCGTTCCAGACCGCGCCGGAAAGTCCCAGATCGGTCGCTATCCGATAGACGAACGGACGGAAACCGACCCCTTGAAGGAGCCCCTGAAGTTGAATCCGCCGCCGTTCGATCGGCTCGACCCTCATTCCGCCACCTCGATGCTCCTCAGAAAAACCGACACGGCATTTGGGTCTGCGGGGTCGTCCGTCGTTTCGATCTCCAGCGCCGCTCCTTCTGCAATCGTCCCCTGCGCGGCGAGGAGGAAATGGTCTCGAAGATGGTCCGGACTTATAGAACAGAGCGGACCGATCCGAAGGGTCACCCCGACCACTTTCCGGACCGATTGGGTTTGAACAATCGATTCGATCTTTCGGATCAGACCCGAAACAAGCGATGCTTCATGCATGGTGGGAGTCCTGCCTCATCGGAAAGTCTTGAAGGGTGGCGATCTCCTCTCGGAGGCGTGCTTCCGTTTCTTTGACCGCATTCTCCACCTCGGGGGAGAGGCCGACGCCTGCATCGAATCGTCCTCCCTCAATGCCGTAGACGATCAATCGGGGAGGAAGCTCTTGGAGCACTCGTGCCAGCTCAATCCCCTCGGCGATCCCGAAAGCATGCGTGGAATGACGGAAGAGAGAGGAGGGAAGCGGCTGCGTCTGCACATCGATCCGATGCAGGGTTCCCGCCGGCGCGCCTGACTGGACCGCATCGATCAGGAAAACATGCTCGGCCCCGCGCCAGGCTTCCAGAAGGGCCGTCCCCTCGCCGGTCTCCTCAAGAATTTCTGTGTCGGGAGGTATCCGCTTCTTGAGATTCCTCGCGACGGTCCGTCCGGTCGCATCGTCGCGACGGTAGTCGTTTCCGATCCCGATCACCCGCACCTTCGCTCTCATCACACCTCATTCCGGATTTCCAGCCGAAGAAAGTGCGTCGAGCAGGAGATACACGGATCATAATTCCGGATCGTCTGCTCGCATCGCCAGGTCAGCTCCTCTTGGGGAAGATCGATCTCTTTCTCGACGACCCGGCGCAGATCGTCCTCCATCACCTTCTGATTCTGGGAGGTCGGCGGGACGATTTTCGCGTCGAGGATCGTCCCCTGTTCGTCGATCCGGTAACGATGATAGAGGGTTCCGCGCGGCGCCTCGGTGGCGGCGTAGCCGACCGCGGGGCGGGGCGAGACCGGAACGGCCGGATGCTCCGGCGCTTCATAGGCGGCAATGATCCGCAACGCTTCATCGAAGGCATAGACCACTTCGACCCCCCGGATCAGGATGCTCTTAAACGGATTCCGGCAGGTGGGTCCCAATCCGCCGGCGCGGGCCGCTTCTTGCGCGAGCGGGGAGAGGCGATCGAAATTAAGATTGTATCTTGCCATCGGGCCGACGAAGTACGCGCCGCGGTCTTTGAGCTTCGAGTGCAGCGCGTTGGAGTGAGGGACCTGCTCTTCCTCGAAATGCGCGTCGTACTCCAGGACCGAGAGATCCAATCCCTTGTTCGAGACGAGCCGGCCTTCATTGAACGGGTATTCGTCCGGGTGCCGCAGCGCGACGAAT
>JAHFEM010000433.1 GCA_023248505.1 Nitrospirota bacterium | reverse complement strand
GCTCTTGCTGAAGAGAAGTTCCTTATCGCCGAGAAGCGCCAAGTTAAGAGAAGTCCGAGGGGATTGCGCGATGATCGACCGGGCCCGTTCCAAGTCCTCTCTCTGCGGGGTCGCCGGCTCCGGCGGCGCGGGCCGAAGCAGCCGGAGGGTTGCGAAGAGAAGGGCCAGGCTGATCGCGCCGACGGTGGCGCGGAGCGATCGAGGCGCGTCCTCCGAAAAGGCAAACCGCCACCAGAGCTCGCCGGAGTACTCCAGGTGTTTGGATGAGAAGAGCGCGAGCCAGGCAGAGCCGAGCAGAATCAGGCTGATGGCGGAGACCCATCCCGGGGTGAATCGCTCGCTGATGAGCGAAGCCCTTCGATAGAAGTAACGACGGCAGGGAAGGAGCGCGACGAGCATCACGGTGAGGGCGATCGCTTCTTCGTAGTCGAGCCCCTTGAGCAGGGAGAAGACGATCCCTGCGCCGAGGAGGGCCGACGTGAGGAGGTAGGCGGCATCGATTCTTCTTTGAAGACCGCGCGCCAGCAAAAGAAGGCCCAGGCCGGCGAGGCTTCCTAAAAAGTGGGAGAGCTCGAGGAGCGGCAGGGGAAGAAGGTCTCTCAACCGCTGCATCCGCGAACCGATCGAGGGGGTCGCCCCGGAAAAGAGAAGGATCGTCCCGCCGATGAAGGTCGTAAACGCAAGGACCTGCGGCACCATTCCCGGAATCCACTCCCCGAAGGCGCGCGACAGGCGCTGGACATGCTCCTTCCGCTCAACAAACTCGTGGACGCCGAGCAGAAGCGCCGCAAGGCCCAGGGGAAGGAAGTAGTAGATCCCCCGATAGAGGAGGAGCGCGCCTGCGATCGATGCGGCCGAAACGGCCGGCGACAGAAGCAGAAGGATAATGGTCTCAAGAATCCCCAGCCCCCCCGGCACCTGGCTGACCAGCCCGGCGATCTGCGCTAAAAGGAAGATTCCGAGAAAGACAGGAAAGGAGGGGACCTCCCCGGGGGGGAGGAGAACATAGAGCGCCCCGCCCGCCACGACCCAGTCGGCGGAGGCGAGGAGGATCTGTTCCAGAGAGAGCCTCGGCGAAGGGAGGGAGAATTCCCATCCTCGGATCTGAAGCGGCCGATGGAAGAGGGCGGAAGCGACAAAATAGCCTGCGACGAGCGTCAGCAGGATGATCCCGAGGGGGCGTACCGTGGTGAAGGGAAGATGCAGCAGGCCGGGGAGGGCCATCGGTTCGAAGAGGAAGAGGACCCCTCCGATACTGAAGAGTCCCAGCCAAAAGGTGGAGGCGACGAAGGCGATAATCTTCGCCACTTCCAAGGCCGAAAGCCCCCAGGCCGAATAGAGCCGGTAGCGGATCGTGCTCCCGGCGATCATCGAGAAACCGACGTTATTGCTGAAGGCATAGCCGATAAAAGAGGCGCGCGCAATCTTGCCGTATTCGAGCGGCCGGTCGAGGTAGCGGAAGGCCAGGATGTCGTACCCGGTCAGGAGGAGATAGCTGGCGCCGGTCAGCAGCAGCGCCAAAATCAGGCGGTCCGAGGAGATGTCGCTCAGCGCGCGGGCGATATCTTGATAATGATACTCCGCCAGCTGGCGATGAACGGCCCAGAGGGCCACGGCAAAGAGGAGAAGCCCCAGCAGGGGAGCGAGGCGCTTGAGGAGCGGTTTCTTTATCATGGGCTGAAATCTCTTGGAAATCGGTTCATGCGGCCATTCTAACTGAAATGAACGGCTTCGTAAAAGGGAGAAGTGGAAACGGGCGCTTTTGAGCGGGGCGCAGATCGGAATCGACTCACTTGATTTTTTTATGAGGGCTTCCCCTGTTTTTGGGTTATCTTCCCCGCTATTTCTGCCTGCGGGGTTTTGGCTAATTTTTCTGCTTGACAATAAAACCGATTTTGATAGAGTAGCCGGGCAAGATATATCTTTCGTCGGAATATACCCATCTTGAACTTGAATCGGGCTTCCGGTTTCAGTCAGGAGACGGATGAAGGCGGCCCGGCTTTTTCTCGCACTGACAATTGTTCTTGCATCCCTCTCTCTTCTCCCGGTCTCCGAGATTGCCCAAAATTCTTTTCAGACCCTGTTCGGCCCGGAGCAGTTTACACGCGCCTCCGGTTCGGCTACCGTGTATACCCGAACCATCAACGTCCCCGCCCAAGTTGTCGCACCGTATACCTTGCATATCGTCAACGGTAATCCGAACACCGCCTCGAACCGGGTCGCCATCGAAGAGGCCGTCTCCAGCGGGCGGGTGTTCATCAACGGGGTCGAGGTCGTCTCCCCTTCGGCCTTTTCCAAAACCACGGCGATCATCGATCGAACGGTCAATCTGTCGGCTTCGAATACCCTCGAAGTCCGGCTCAACAGCGCCCCAGGAAGCTATATTACCGTCACAATCTCCGGGGTCAGCGTCAACCGGGCGCCGATCGCGAACGCGGGACCCGATCAGAACGTCGTGACCGGAAGCCAGGCCACCCTCGACGGGAGTCTTTCCTCCGATCCCGATGGGAGTCTGCTGACCTATCACTGGACGATGACAGAGAGACCGGCGGGGAGCGCCGCGGCCCTCAGCGCGTCCGGCGCCGTCCGGCCGACCTTCACTGCCGATCTCGATGGGACCTATCGGATCGGTCTGGTGGTGAACGACGGAGCGCTGAACAGTCCCGCCGATGAGGTCGTCGTCACCGCGACCCGGCCGAACACCCCGCCGACGGCGAACGCCGGACCTGATCGGCAGGTGATTTCCGGCGCCGTGGTCGTGCTCGACGGCAGCGCCTCGTTCGATCCGGACGGGGATTTGATCACCTATCGTTGGGAGTTCGTCCGCCGTCCGGCGGGAAGCGGGGCCGCCTTCTCCAATGCCGCCGCCGTTCGCCCCACCTTTACCGCCGATCTTCCCGGCGGCTATACCCTCCGTCTGATCGTCAACGACGGGC
>JAHFEM010000432.1 GCA_023248505.1 Nitrospirota bacterium | reverse complement strand
GTCCGACGTACGACAAGATCGTCCAGCATTACGGCGGCGGAGAGCAGACGGAAGGAGGGGAAAGGGGGGAGATGTCTTTCCCAAAGGAATACCCGGAGCTCCATGAGGTCACCCATTTTCATGCATACATTGAGGGGATCGTCCTCTTGGTCTTAGCCCACCTCTTTGCCGGCGTTCCGTTTCGCCAACGGATAAAATTGGGAATCATCGGCCTCGCTTTCGGGAGCACCTTTCTCGATCTTGCCTCCCCTTGGCTGATTCGCTATCTCTCTGCGCAGGCGGCCTATGCACAGATGGCGGCCTGGGGCGGAATGGGGGTGAGCTATCTTCCTTTGACGCTTCTGCCGGTTTATTTTCTCTGGAAGTCTCCTCCCGATCGGGAGCGGAAAAAGAAAGGACATGTCTCTTCTGCCTCCTCAGGTCATTGATCGTAAGCCCTTCCAACATCGATCGCTGCGTTGCCTGATCCGCATGACCCCTGAATCCGGGGCGGTTTTGGGGATATCTCCGTGAGGGGAAGGTCTTCTCGATTCGGCGGTTGACAGCGGAAGGCTAATTTGTTTAAGATGAGCATCCTATCGAACGGGCGATTAGCTCAGTGGTAGAGCGCTTCCTTCACACGGAAGAGGCCGCTGGTTCAATCCCAGCATCGCCTACCAACCCTTTTCTTCGAATCTGAACCCCCTTTCTAAACGCCTATCGCTGAAATCACCCCCGGCGGAGCAGCGGCTTCGTTTGCCTCTTTTGGAAGAACCGCTTCGTGAGCAACGACATGGGATCAATCATATCACGGCGATAATCATCAGCTGTAATCTCGACAGATGTATTCTTTCTGGTGACGAGAGCCGACCCCTCCTGATCTCGCAAATTCGGCCCGGTGAAAGGCTTCCCGGCGACGGATAGGCAGGAGCCAGGGAGGGCTCTTTGATTCGACGCTTTTGCTTATGCTACGATGAAAGTACGATTCATCCTCAGCAAGATCAACTATGAGGGATCGATGCCTATGAAAATTTTGAACACGCACGCGCGTCGCATTCCCCGCCCCCTTGGGGCGAGGGTTAGACGCGCGAATGTGCAGATTGCAATGGATGGCGAAGCCTCCGCCCACATCGTTCGCAAAGCGAACCATACAAATAGATTTTTCTCCTTTCGGGTCGAAGATTCCCCGCTGTTTGCGGCGGGGAGCTTCAATAGAATCAAAAATCAGGTTATCCTTCTGGCTCTTTTCACTTTTCTGACGGCCTGTCGATCCACTCCGGTGACCGGTCGAGAGCAATTGATCCTGATTCCAGAGTCGCAAGAGGTTCAGATGGGATTGACGGCCTATCGGGACGTCTTGTCTAAATCGAAGCTCTCGAGCGATTCTGAGAAGGTCGCGATGGTTCGCCGGGTCGGCGAGCGGATCGCCGCGGTGGCCGATAAACCCGATTACAAGTGGGAATTTAATCTGATCGACGACGACAAAACGGTAAATGCTTTCTGCCTTCCCGGTGGAAAGGTGGCGGTCTACACCGGCATTCTGCCGGTGACCGAGGACGAGGCGGGACTGGCGACGGTGATGGCGCACGAGATTGCCCATGCGCTCGCTCGACACGGCGGCGAGCGGATGACCACCGGCCTGTTGGCGCAACTCGGTTTGGTGGCGCTCGATGTCGGGCTGGCGGTAAAGAACCAAGATCCGAAAATGATCGAAGCGCTCAATGCCGCTTATGGCGCGGCTGCGCAGGTCGGGGTGATCCTCCCGTTCAGCCGGAAGCAGGAATTGGAGGCGGACCATATCGGTTTACTCTTGATGTCCAAGGCGGGCTATGATCCGCAATCGGCGCTTCATTTCTGGGAAAGGATGGCCAAGCTCGATAAGGCGAAGGCGCCGGAATTTCTCTCCACGCATCCGAGCGATGAGAAACGGGTCCAACAGATTGCAAAGTGGTTGCCGGAGGCCGAGAAAGAGTATCGGGAGAGTCAAACGGGGCAGGGGGGAAGATAGCCGGGATCGTTTTTCTAGGAAGTGCCAGGTTTTTCTTCCGGTTTGCAGAGCCGTTTTTCTCTTTCGGCATCGGAGGTCGACTCGAGCTGCGTATAGGCCTTCTCCAGGAGACAATGAGGATCATTTAATTGCGGCTTGAGCTTGAGCGCTTGTTCCAGCTCGAGCACCGCCTGCTCGTAAAGGTCAATTGCAAGATAGGCTTTACCCAACCCGAAGTGACCCTCCGCCGAGTCTGATTTTCTCCGGAGCAACTTCTGATACGTGCTGATCGATTCCTGGGCCCGGCCCTGCTTTAAATAGGCCTCTCCTAATTTCACGTAAAGCGCGGCATTATCAGGGGCAAGCCCCACCGCGCGTTTAATCGCGGAGATTCCTGGGTCGATCAACTCTTTCTTGAAGTAAACATCGGCCAATCCCTCATAAGCCCGCGCATTCTGCGAGGTGAGTCGGATGGCCGTTTGAAACGATTCCAGGGCGAGGTCGACCTCTCCATTCTTAAAATAGCTCTCTCCGAGGAGGACGTGAAGATCCGGATTCTGTCGCTTTTTCGAGAGGGCTTCTTTAAAGGACCTGATCGCATCTTCCCACAATCCTTGGCCTTTGTAGAATTCCCCCACGTTGCGATAGGACCGCACATATTCCTCTGCGGACGGCGTCCGATGGGAGGCGACGGAGACTCCGTCGAGGACCGCGTCGATGATCTGCTTCTGATTTTCGTAAAACGGGATTGGAAACTCAAAATGAAGTTGGACCAAATTTATCCCACTCGGGAGGGTATATGAGTGGAAGAGCTTGGCAGCCCCCTCTCGCTGACCCTTCCAAATCGATTCTCCCCAGGTCTCCCCGTTTCTCTCAATCGTGGCGGGAGAGATTGTCTGAAAATGGGATATCTCATTCTGGGAAAATTTTTGAAGCCTTTGAGCGAGCGGGAGCGCCGCCTCGATCTTTC
>JAHFEM010000053.1 GCA_023248505.1 Nitrospirota bacterium | reverse complement strand
GTCGCGCCATGAAGAAGGCCGTCGCCTCCTCGCTTCGCCTGGGCGCCTTGGGAATTAAGGTCTACTGTGCGGGACGGTTGGCAGGTGCGGAGATTGCGCGGACCGAGTGGTATCGGGAAGGGCGGGTTCCACTGCATACCCTCCGGGCCGATATCGATTTCGGTATGGCGGAAGCAGCCACGACCATGGGCCAGATCGGAGTGAAGGTCTGGATTTATCGAGGCGAGGTTCTTCCTGAGACGCAGAAAGAGCGAGAATTGTCTGCTGCAAGAGGTGAGAGGAGATAATGCTATCCCCGAAGAAAGTAAAATTCCGCAAACGGATGAAAGGTCGGATGACCGGCAAGGCGTATCGTGGATCCGATCTGAGCTTCGGCGAGTTCGGCCTCAAGGCGATGGAGCCGGGCTGGATTACCGCAAGGCAAATCGAGGCCGCTCGTATCGCGATGACCCGTTTCGTCAAGCGGGGCGGGAAAATCTGGATCCGAATCTTCCCGGATAAGCCGATCACCAAGAAGCCCGCTGAAACGCGTATGGGAAAAGGAAAGGGAGCCCCCGAGTATTGGGTGGCGGTGGTGAAGCCGGGACGAATCATCTATGAGATGGACGGCGTGACCCCCGAAGTGGCGAAGGAGGCTTTCCGGTTGGCTGCTTACAAACTTCCGATTGCGACGCAGTTTGTCTCGCGAGGGGAGGAATAAAAGATGGATGTCAAAGAGTTTAAAGATTTGACGGCGGAAGAACTTTCTTTAAAAGAGAAAGAACTGAGAAAAGAGCTCTTCAATCTCCGATTTCAGGCGGTTTCAGGGCATGTCGAGAATCCCAATCGGATGAAGCACATTAAGCGGGACATCGCGCGGGTTCTGACATTTTCTCAAGCGAAGAAGAAAGAAGCGGCCGAAAAAGAAGCCGCTTCGAAATAGAACTCATCCAGTTGAACGACAGGGAAAACATGTTGAATAAGAAAAAAGAATACGTGGGCCAGGTGATCAGCGACAAGATGGACAAAACCATTGTCGTCGCGATCGACCGAATGGTGCAGGATCCTCGATACAAGAAGTTTTTAAAGAGAACCAGTAAATTGAAAGCGCACGATGAGAAGAATGAGGCTCACGTCGGCGATCGGGTGAAGCTTATCGAGACGCGCCCGTTGAGCAAAGAGAAGCGATGGGTCGTCATCGAAGTGCTGGAGCGGGCAAAAGAGATTTAGGACTCAATCGGTTCAATCTTAAAGGAAGCGGGTGCTTAGCATGGTACAAATTTACACAATGCTCGATGTCGCTGACAACTCCGGGGCCAAAAAGGTGATGTGTTTTCATGTCAAGGGGGGCTCGAAGAAACGCTATGCGCGCCTCGGCGACATTATCGTTGCCACCGTCAAGGAGGCAATCCCTCAGGGAAGCGTGAAAAAGGGAGAAGTGGTGAGGGCGGTCGTGGTCCGGACGACGAAAGAGGTCCGACGAGACGACGGCTCGTACATCAAATTCGATCGAAATGCGGCGGTCTTGATCAATGCCCAAGGAGAGCCGATCGGAACGCGTATTTTCGGCCCGGTGGCGAGAGAGTTGCGCTGGAAAAAATTTACGAAGATTACCTCGCTTGCACCTGAGGTCATATAAGGATCTTGATGATGGGAGAAGTGAACGTGTTTAGAACCAAGATTAAAAAAGGCGATCATGTTCGCGTGATCGCCGGCAAGGAAAAGGGAAAAGAGGGGAAGGTCTTGCATGTCCTCATGGATAAGCATGCCGTCGTGGTTGAAAAACTGAATCTCCTGAAGAAACACACTCGGCCGAACCAAACGAACCCCAAAGGGGGAATCATTGAGCGGGAGGGAAGGATCGATCTCTCGAATGTCATGGTTGTTTGCGCAAGCTGCAATGAGCCGAGCCGCAGTGGAAGCAAGATTCTGCCTGATGGGAAGAAAATGAGAGTCTGTAAATCTTGTGGTGAAGCGTTGGATAAAGGGGCTTGACCCTTCCTGAACCTCTGGGTGAGATTGAGAGCGAATCACGCACCAGTGATAAGAAGAACGGATAAGAGATCATGAAAACAACGAAGATTGATACAGCCAAAGAGCGATACCATCAAGAAGTAGTCCCTGCGATGATGAAAGAGTTTGGGTATAAGAATGTGATGCAGGTGCCCAAGCTCGAAAAGATCGTCGTCAATATCGGGATGGGGGAGGCGATCTCCAACGTCAAGATGCTGGATGCGGCGGTGAAGGAACTGGCTCAGATTACCGGACAAAAACCGGTGGTGACCAAGGCGAAGAAATCAATTGCCGGTTTCAAGCTTCGAGAAGGGATGCCGATCGGCTCCAAAGTGACCCTCCGGCGGGAGAGAATGTACGAATTCCTGGACCGTCTTCTCAATGCGGCCCTTCCCAGAATTCGTGATTTCAGGGGAATCTCCCTCAAAGCATTCGACGGGAAAGGAAACTACACCTTGGGGGTCAAGGAGCAGTTGATCTTCCCGGAAATTAATTATGATGAGGTGACCGCCATTCATGGGATGGACATCACCATCGTCACCACCGCAACAAACGATACAGAAGGAAGGGCGCTATTGCGATATTTCGGATTCCCCTTCCGTAAGCCGACCGAAGAAAAACGAGGTTAAAGCGAGCGATTGGCTTTGCCAATGCGAGCGCGGGGTATGAGGGAGTCATGTGATTTCCCAGGCCTCGAAAAATGAATAAAGGCGAGAATCAGGCTTTGCCTGTTCGAGCCGCGGGGTGTGGGGGCATCGGAGGACATTTCTTTTCGGTTGCCGCATACATAAAGATAGAGGGAGAAATTGGCTAAAAAATCGTTAATTGCAAAAGCCCAAAGGACGCCCAAATTCGAAGTGAGGAGATACAGCCGTTGCGGTTGTTGCGGTCGGGTGCGCGGTTATTTAAGAAAGTTTAATATGTGCCGGATCTGCTTCCGCATGTTGAGTTTAAAGGGAGAGATCCCGGGGGTGACTAAATCAAGTTGGTAGACCGGAGCCATCCTCCCTCATCGTAAGATCGATGGCGGGGAGAGACCGATCAAGAGTGTAATTGGAGTCGAGAATGACAGATCCTATCGCAGATATGCTGACCAGAATCAGAAACGCGAAGATGCGGAAACACGAGGTGGTCGATATGCCTCTTTCAAAGCTCAAGCTGGAACTTGCGCGCATCTTGAAGGAAGAGGGGTTTATCCGAAACTATCGCGAGATGGGCGAATCGGTGAAAAAGAATTTGAGACTGTATCTCAAATACGTTGATAACGAAGAGCCGGTGATCAGCGACCTTCAGCGCGTCAGTAAGCCCGGCAGACGGGTGTATGTCGGAAAGGATCGGATTCCCTCGGTCAAAGGGGGAATCGGAGTCGCGATTCTCTCCACCTCGAAGGGCCTCATGACAGATCAGAAGTCGCGTGAGGAGAAGATCGGGGGAGAGGTTCTCTGTTACATCTGGTAACCAGCGGAATCTGTTCATTCCATAGAGAAGGTTGAGATTATGTCGCGAGTCGGTTTAAAGAAAATTCAAATCCCCACGGGGGTGAATGTTAAGATCAATCCGGAGTCGGTGCAAGTCAAGGGGCCGAAGGGGGAAAGCCAAAGAGCGCTTCGTCCGGAGATCAGCGTCGCGGTGGAAGGGAACGAAATCGTCGTCACCCGCTCTTCGGATGAGCGGTTCGTGCGATCCCTTCACGGTCTGACCCGAAATGAGATCCAAAATATGGTCCAGGGCGTGACGCAGGGCTTTGAGAAGATCCTCGAGATCAATGGGGTCGGCTACCGGGCCGTCGTTCAGGGGAGAATATTGGTTTTAAACCTGGGATACTCCCACCCGATTAATTTCGAGCTTCCAAAGGGGATTGACGCGTCGGTCGAAAAGCAGACGACCGTCACGATTAAGGGAATTGATCGGTATTTGGTGGGACAGGTGGCGGCCAATATCCGCGCGTTGAGGAAGCCCGAGCCCTACAAGGGAAAAGGGATTAAGTACCGCGACGAGCGGATTATCCGCAAAGAAGGAAAGACCGGAAAATAACGGCGGGGTGTGGGGCATCGGAGGATGGCGGGGCGCTGCATTTCCCCCGCTCCACCGCGCGGGCTCCCAATAAAACGATCATAAAACGACTTGGGGTTTCTGATGGCATTATCGGCGAAAGAAAAAGTTCAAGCGAGAACGAGAAGACACGAACGAGTACGAAATAAGATCACGGGGACGCCTGAGCGGCCGCGCCTCTCTGTGTATCGGAGCCTGGACCATATCTACGCTCAGATCATTGATGACCTCTCCGGAAAGACGCTTGTGGCGGCTTCCACCCTGACGAAGGCAGTCAAAGGTAAAAAGGGGAAAGGGTCGTCCGGCGGGAATATCGAGGGGGCGAAAGCGGTCGGCGCAAAAGTGGCCTCCCTCGCGAAAGAGAAGAATATCAGCAAGGTGGTTTTCGACCGGGGGGGATATCTCTACCACGGGAGAGTGAAGGCCCTTGCAGAGGCGGCCAGAGAAGGCGGGCTTGTTTTCTAAAACACGTAAGGGGTGAGGCGTTTATCTCCGGTTTGCCGGATAAAGGGAGGCAGTACTTGGCAAAGATCAGTGCAGACGAACTGACATTAAAAGATAAGGTGGTATTCATCAACCGCGTGGCAAAGGTGGTGAAAGGGGGAAAGCGGTTCTCCTTCTCCGCCGTGGTGGTCGTGGGAGATGGCCAGGGACATATCGGGGTCGGCAAGGGAAAAGCGGCGGAGGTGCCGGAAGCGATTCGGAAGGCCATTGAGAACGGGAAGAAAAATCTGGTGCGCGTTCCCCTGAAGGACTCGACGATTCCTTTCGAAATCACCGGACACTACGGGGCCGAGGAGGTCTTACTCAAGCCGGCGGCGGATGGAACGGGAATCATCGCGGGCGGACCGGTCCGGGCGGTGATGGAGATGGTCGGCATCTCGAATATCCTTTGCAAGTCGCTCGGCAGCGGAAATCCGCTCAACGTGGTGAAAGCGACGCTGGAAGGATTTTCGAAACTGAGAGATCCCGGAGAGATGATGAAGAGGAGGCAGACAGCCCTGGCGCTGTCGGAGAGATAGAATGGCAAAAACCCAAGGTTCGAAAACGGGCACAAAACAGCTGGCAATTACATTGGTGAGAAGCTTCATCGGGCGACCCGGCAAGCATAAAAAGGTCGTGGCCGGACTCGGTCTCCGTAAAATAAGCCAAACGGTGATTCGTCAAGATACGCCTCAAACGAGGGGGATGATTCATAAAATTTCACATCTGTTGGAGGTGAAGGAAATCTCGTGAAGATATCAGATTTGGCACCCCATCCCGGGGCGAAGAAAAAGGAAAAGAGGATCGGGCGAGGACCGGGTTCGGGGCACGGGAAGACATCGACCAAAGGCCATAAGGGTCAGGCGGCGCGTTCCGGCGGAACGAAGGCCCCCGGCTTCGAGGGAGGACAGCAACCGCTGATCCGCCGGGTTCCGAAGCGCGGCTTTAAGAATATCTTTAAAAAAGAATATGCAATCGTCAACCTGAATCGACTCGACCAGTTTCCTGCCGATACGGTGATCAATCCCGAATTCCTCCACCAGGTCGGCATTATCAAAAAGCCTACGGAGAATATAAAAGTATTGGGAGAAGGGGCGCTGACGAAACCGTTGGTAATCGCCGCTCACAAGTTCAGCGAAGAAGCGCTCAAGAAAATACAAGCGGCCGGCGGGCGCGCCGAAGTTCTCTCATAGGAGAGTCGATTGCTCGAAAGATTTATTACCAGCGTTCAAAATATTTTTAAGATTGCGGAACTCCGGCAGCGGATTCTGTTCACCGCCGTGATGCTGGTTGTGTACCGGATCGGAAACCATATCCCGACCCCCGGGATCAACAATGAAGCGCTCAGCAAGTTCTTGACCGAACGAGGCGGCGCTTTGATGGGCTTTCTCGATATCTTTTCGGGGGGAGGACTCTCCCGTCTGACCATTTTCGCGCTGGGAATCATGCCGTATATTTCGGCGTCGATTATCCTCCAGTTGTTGACCGTGGTGATCCCGACTCTCTCCAAACTGGCCAAAGAGGGGGAGCGGGGGCGGAAAAAGATCATCCAGTATACCCGCCTCGGGACCATCGGCATTGGTCTGGTCCAGGCGCTCGGTATCGCCATCGGGCTGGAAGGGATGAACCAAGGGACCTTTGTCCAGAACCCGGGCTGGGGTTTCCGGCTGATGACGATGATCACGATCACCGCCGGAACCGCCTTTCTGATGTGGCTGGGGGAGCAGATTACGGAGCGGGGGATTGGGAACGGCATCTCGCTGATTATCTTTGCCGGAATCATCTCCAGGATGCCCGCCGCCGCCGTGAATACGTATGAACTCTTTCAAGCCGGTCAGATCAGCCTCTTCCTCATTCTCTTTCTCCTGGCCTTAATGATCGCCGTGATTGTCGCGATCGTCTTCCTGGAGAGTGGTCGCCGAAAGATTCCGGTTCAATATGCCAAGCGGGTCGTCGGCCGAAGGGTCTATGGCGGCCAGAGCACGCATATCCCGCTGAAAATCAACACGGCCGGGGTGATTCCGCCGATCTTCGCCTCGTCGATCATTGCCTTTCCGGCCACGATTGCGGGGTTTATCACGGTTCCCTGGGTGCAGACGATCGGGAGAAATTTGGCGCCGGGGACGGTTTTCCATACGGCGCTCTATGGAATGCTGATTATCTTTTTTGCCTTCTTTTATACGGCGGTGGTGTTGAACCCGGTTGATATGGCGGACAATATGAAAAAGTACGGGGGCTTCATCCCCGGCATCCGCCCGGGGCAGCGAACCTCGGATTATATCTATCGTGTCTTAACCCGGATTACCTTCGCAGGGGCCGTTTATCTGGCGTTGGTGGCGATCGTCCCGGAAATTTTGATTTATCGATTCAACGTTCCCTTCTCCTTCGGAGGGACCTCTCTTCTAATTGTGATCGGCGTGGGCCTCGATACGGCCCAGCAGATTGAGACACATATGCTGACCCGGAACTATGAGGGTTTCATGAAGAAAGGGAAGTTGAAAGGCCGGGGGTTCTAAGCCGCCCCTTGACCGGGACGCGTTCATCGATCTTAAATAAGGATAGGGCAATGCGGTTGGTCTTCCTCGGCCCGCCCGGGGTTGGAAAAGGAACGCAAGCGGAGCGATTGTCGAAGCACTATCGAATTCCTCATATCGCGACGGGTGACATCTTGAGGAAGGCCATGGCCGACAAAACACCGGTGGGTCTGGAGGCAAAGTCGTTTATTGACGCCGGGAAGCTGGTCCCCGATGAGGTCATCATCAATATCATCCGTGAGCGGCTCAAGGAGCCGGACACAAAGAGCGGATATGTCCTCGATGGTTTTCCGAGGACCCTCCATCAGGCCGAGGCGCTTTCGAGAACCCTGGAGCAGCGTCACGAAGAGATCGATCGCGTCCTTTATTTCGAGTTGGGAGAAGAGGAATTAGTCAGGCGGATCGCCGGAAGACGCAGCTGTCCTTCCTGTCAGAAGATTTATCACACAACTTTCAATCCTCCTCCAAAAGAGGGGAGCTGCACTTGTGGAACAGCGCTGATCCAAAGGAAGGATGATCGTCCGGAAACGGTGAAAGAGCGTCTTGCTGTCTATCGAAATGAGACGTCGCCGCTCATTGAATATTATAAAAAGCAGGGCCGTTTATCGCAGATTGATGCCAACGAGAGCGTCGATGCCGTTGCGGAACGGGTGCAAGATGCGATTCTCCAGAATAAGTCATCCTGATGGGTTGTTCAGCAGTCCGGTTGACCCAAAGGGAATAAAATGATTATTTTAAAGTCTAAAGAAGAGGTTGCCAAGATCGCCAAAGCCAGCCGGATCGTCGCAGAATCGCTTGAAGCGTTGAGAGCCTACCTAAAGCCGGGGATGACCACAAAAGAGCTCGACCAATTCGTTGAAAAACAAATTCGAGATCGGGGCGGGATTCCTGCCTTCAAAGGCTATCGCGACTATCCGGCCACCATCTGTATCTCCGTGAATGAGGAAGTGGTCCATGGTATCCCTTCCGACCGGGTGATCAAGCAGGGAGATATTATCGGATTAGATCTTGGCGCCATTTATGATGGTTTCTACGGCGACTCTGCGGTCACCGTTGCCGTGGGCGAGGTCAAGCCCGAAGTACGGCGGTTGATCCAGGTGACCGAAGAATCTCTTTTCGCAGGAATTGAGCAAGCGCGTGAGGGGAGCCGCCTGTCGGATATCTCGCATGCGGTTCAAGCCCATGTCGAACAGGCCGGCTTTTCCGTTGTGACTGATTTTGTCGGTCATGGGATCGGACGTTCCTTGCACGAAGAGCCTCAGGTCCCTAACTTTGGTCCTCCCGGTCGAGGGCCGAGATTGCGGGAAGGCATGGTTCTGGCGATCGAGCCGATGGTCAACATGGGGAAGAGCGCCGTTCGGGTTCTAGAGGATCACTGGACGGCGGTGACGGCGGATGGGAGTCTTTCCGCCCACTTTGAGCACACGGTTGCGATT
>JAHFEM010000431.1:2363-2943 GCA_023248505.1 Nitrospirota bacterium | reverse complement strand
CGCATCATTCAGGGAAAGATCGAGAAGGAGGAGCGCCGGCGCGCCGACCTCACCCAACAGGCCGATAATGCGGCCTTTCGCTTAAACGAGCAGGAGAAAAAGGTCGAAGAGATCAAAAAAGTCACGGCCGGTCTTCAGAAAAATTCGGAGGATCAGGACAAACGGCTGAAAGAGATGACCGGCCAGGTCATGCAGTTGACCCGGGAGATCCCCTCCTCCCTCGGCGCCCAGGCGGCGCAGCTCGATGAGCTTGGAAAACAGCTCCAGCAGATGAACCGGGGGACCGACGTGGAGCAGTTAAGCAACAGTTTGGTCGATCTCTCGAAGGCGCTCAATCTTCTTGGGGAGAAGATCACGGCGAAGGTCGATGAGCAGGAGAAGCTGCTCAACAAGACGAACAAGCGGCTCCAGGTGCTGGAATCGAAAGTGACCCCCCGGGGGAAGCAATCTTCCCTTCAGGAGGGCGCGTCGGACGGAGCCGCCCCTCGCGAAGCCGAGGATGCGGTCAACGCGGCTCGGCCGGAGCGGGATGGGTTTTGATTTCGCCCGTCTGCTCCCCGGACGGCCTCTTGAAATGACG
>JAHFEM010000431.1:0-2353 GCA_023248505.1 Nitrospirota bacterium | reverse complement strand
ATGACGGGTGGTCGAAAAGAAGATCGATCGCTCTGAACCGTCGGAGCGGCATCAAAGAGAAACAGAAGCGGTATTCACGTTGCAACAGCGTATCATAAGGAGGTGCTTTAATGAAAATGAGATCAGGTTTTTGGGCGTTGGTTGGAATCAGTTTGCTTTTTGCGCAAGCGGGGTGCGCGAAGAAAATCGCCCCGGTATCGGGCACGGCGACCTTGAACGATGAGCGCGCCGGAGCAAATCTTCCCTCGGGGCAGTTGACGGAGGAAGGGATCCGGGAAGAGCGGGTCCCAACAGAATCCGCGGCCTCGACGCAAGAGGGAGCGGGTGAGAAGATGGCCCCCGCCGGCGAAGCGGGAGGCGAGTTGGTCGATGTTTTCTTTGAATTCGACCAGGCGATCTTGAAGGAAGAATCGAAGACGAGTCTTCAGCGGAACGCCAAGCGGTTGATGATGGAGAGAGCGAAGATTCGCATTGAAGGGCATGCAGACGAGCGGGGAACCGAGGAGTATAACTTGGCCCTGGGCGAACGGCGGGCGCAAGCGGTGAAGCGGTTCTTGACCGCTCTGGGGGTGGAGAAGAACCGGATCAACACCATCAGCTTCGGCGAAGAGCGGCCGTTTTGCAAAGAGCCGAGCGAGAACTGCTACAAGGAGAATCGCCGAGCCCATTTTGTGGTGACTCCGTAATTAAAATGGGGAGGAGATCCTTGAATCTGTTTCGAAGCGGGCTTTGGATGGGGATGGTTCTCTCGATCTCCCTGGCGGGATGCGCCCTTCAGTCGAGCATGGTGGAGATGGAAGGGGACGTTGACACGATGCGAAGGCATAATCGGGAGCTTCAAAGCCGGCTCGAACGGCTTGAAAAGGGATCGCAGGGGCCCGCCGCTCCCTCCTCCTCCGTCGCATCGAAGCTCCCGGCCGATCTGGCCGCTCGAATGGACGGCCTGGGGACCGATCTGCAATCGCTGACGGGCCGGGTCGACGAAGAGAACCATCTCCTCTCCGTCCTGGCGAAGCGGATGGAGGATCAATCGTTCCGGACGGAGGAGTTGTTGAGCCGACTCGATGCGCTCGAAGCCCGCGTCCAAGCGTTGGAGAAGGGGGCCCCGGTCAAGGCCCCCGATCCGATGGAGGGGAAAACGATTCTGCCGGGAAAGACGGTTAATCCGAAATCGAAGTCCTCTCTGACGCCGACGGAGGCCTATAATCTTGCTTACAACGACTATCTCAAGGGAAATTACGATCTCGCCATTATCGGATTCCAAAACTTCGTTCAAGAGTACACGGGCTCGGGACTGATACCGCAGGCGATTTACTGGACCGGCGAGAGTTACTATAACAAGCGGTCCTATAATAAGGCGATCGAGCAGTTCGATCAAATCCTCCAGCAGTATCCGAAGAGCGAGAAGGCTCCGAATGCCCTGCTGAAGGACGGATTTGCTTACCTGGAGCTAGGCGACCGGATCAAAGGACGACTCTACTTGAAAAAGGTCATTGAGCAATTTCCCAACTCCAACGAATCGAGTCTTGCCAAGGATAAGCTCGCCAGCCTCCGATAAATTCATTGCGGATTTGGGAGTGAAGGTCAAAAACATTCATTCCACAATCTGAATCCCCATTCTGCAATCGATTCAAGGAGCGCATTTTGCCTAAGATTCAAGTTCTTTCAGAAAGTCTCGCCAATAAAATTGCCGCCGGCGAGGTGGTTGAGCGGCCCGCCTCCGTCGTCAAGGAGTTGGTCGAGAACGCGATTGATGCCGGCAGCCGCCGGATCTTCATCTCCCTTTCGGAGGGGGGCGTCCGGCGGATCATGGTTCAAGATGACGGGGAGGGGATGACCGGAGAGGATGCCCTCCTTGCCTTCCAGCGGCACGCGACGAGCAAAGTGACCAAAGAGGCCGATCTCTCCGCGATCGCGACCCTCGGTTTTCGGGGAGAGGCCCTTCCCAGCATCGCGTCGATTGCAAAGGTCCGGTTGGTCACTCAAAGCGCCTCGGAGGCCGACGGCACCGAAATTCTCCTGGAAGGGGGAGAGGTCCAGAGTGTGAAGCGCGTCGGCGCGCCTCGCGGATCGCTCTTCGATGTGAGCGATCTCTTCTACAATACCCCCGCGCGAAGGAAGTTCCTGAAATCGGGGCAGACCGAGCTGAGCCACGCCAGCGATGTGATTTTCCATTTGGCCCTCTCCCACCCGATGATCCATTTTCGTCTGACGCACGGCAAAAAGATCCTCCTCGATTGTCCCGCCGTCTCGGAGCTGAAGGACCGGATCCTCCAGCTCTTCGGGGAGGAGGTCCTCGGACATTTGATGGAGGCTCACGGAGAGGGCCATCTCCCCGCCGGAAAGCCGCCGG
>JAHFEM010000430.1 GCA_023248505.1 Nitrospirota bacterium | reverse complement strand
TCCGCTGGGAAGATCAGTTCAACCTCTCGCTCGATCCAGAAACCGCCAAATCTTTCCATGACGAGACTTTACCGGCGGAGGGGGCCAAGGTCGCTCACTTCTGCTCGATGTGCGGCCCCCACTTCTGCTCGATGCGGATCACCGAAGATGTTCGAGAGTACGCCAAGAAGAAAGCATTGGATGAGCAGGCGGCCCTGGAGCTCGGGATGATCGAGAAGTCGGAAGAGTTCAAGAAAAAGGGGATGGAGATTTACCAATAAGCCGATTTGAATTTTTCGGCAAGGACCGGTTTGCAGGGGCGGGATTGAAACTCGCCCCTACAGGATGGAGACATCATCATGAAAGAAAGAGAGATTCAGCCGTTGCGCGAGGCGGAGATTACTCGAAACATCGCGCGAGAATATTTTCGCGAATTTGATCAGATGATCGAATCCGATGTCCTGATTGTGGGGGCGGGGCCGTCAGGACTGGTTTGCGGGCGCGAGCTTGCCTCCTCCGGTTACAAAGTGGTCATCGTCGAACAATTGAACCATCTCGGCGGCGGTTTCTGGAACGGCGGTTATTTGATGAACAAGGCGACGATCGCCCATCCGGCCCAAGAGATGTTGGAAAAGATCGGAGTGCCCTGCAAGCTGGTTGCAAAGGATATGTACATCGTCGACCCTCCCCATGCCACGGCCAAGCTGATCGCCTCCGCCTATGACGCGGGGGTCAAGGTCTTAAATATGACGAAGGTCGTCGATTTGGTCTTAAGGGGAGAGGAGCCTCGTTTGGAAGGGCTGGTGGTGAATTGGTACCCGCTCGAAGCAATGGGGCACGATGCGGCCCATGTCGATCCGATCGCGCTCGAATCGAAAATCGTCGTCGATGCCACCGGCCACGATGCCGTCACCCTGCAGCTCTTGGCCCGGCGGAATCTCCACCCCAACATCCCCGGCAATGGCGCCATGTGGGTCGATCGCTCCGAAGAGATGGTGATGGAGAAGACAGGAGAAGTTTATCCCAACCTCTTTGTCGTCGGTCTCTCGGTCGCCGCCGTCCATGGAACCCCTCGGATGGGACCGGCCTTCGGCTCGATGCTTCTTTCCGGAAGAAAAGGGGCCGATTTAATTCGGAAGAAGTTGAAAAGATAAATAACGGGAGGCGGGAGGGGGTAGGCGGAAATGCGAAAGAAAATTCCCTTGATCTTTCCCGCCTCCCCCCTTCCCTGTTCTGTCCTTATGAAAATCGTTGCCTTCGGCGACAGCCTGACCGTCGGATACCTCTCCCCGTTCGAAGCGACCCCGTACGCCGAGTTTCTCAAGCCGCTGCTCGACCCGCAGGCCGCGCTTTATGTCGCCGGTGTCAGCGGAGAAACGACCTCCGACATGCTCCGCCGTTTCGATCGACAGGTCATTAAAAACGCACCGGACTATGTGATCATTCTCGGCGGAACCAACGATCTCGGCGGGGGCATGTCGATCGACGGGATTGTGGAAAATCTGATCCGGATGTATCAAATGGCTCAGAAGACCGATATCATCCCGATCTCCTGCGCCATTCCCTCTCTGCTCGGCGCAGACGAGTTTATCCCTCCCCGCCTCGAACTGAACCGTCGAATCCGGGAAACAGCACAGACGATGAAGATCCCCTTTGCCGATCTCTTTACCCCAACGGCCGATTCCTCCGGGCGTCTCCTGGAAGAATATTCCCAAGACGGTCTCCATCTTACGCCGGAGGGGTACCGGAAAATCGCTCATATCATTTATGAATCGGTCTTTAGTGAGAAGCGATGACGCCCCGCTGAGAGGGCCGATTCAAAAGTTCCGAATCGACCCTCTCTCTAAAAAGAGTTGGAGCAGCCCAAATTCGTTATTGCGACGAGGTAGGGGGGAGGTGAATGAGGGCCGCCCCAACAGCCATTCCGTCGGACCGCTTGTGGGGGACCAACGGGGATGGACTCACTGAATGGATGGAGGGCGTCAAATGCGTCGCGTTTCTTTTGAAGTGTTCTAAGGCCAGCACAGCCAACTCGGACGGTTTCTTATCAGACGAATAAAGCGCCAGTGAAAGGAACCCGTTATACTCCATTTCCTCCAAGGCCGGAAGCAATTTCGAGAGGGTGGCCCACTACCCCGCCGAGGTATCGGCGGGAAGATCGATCGGTCCGACATGTTCAAGATGGATGTGCCCTACATAGGATAACAAGATACGGAGTGTTTGAAAGGGATTCTCCCCGAAGCAAGTAAAATGATCGATATTGCAATAGAGCTGCAGCAAGGGAGAACTCATTCGGCTGATCCACTCGAAGATTTCTTGATAAGCAGAGAAGATGAAATTCGGCTCCGCATCGATGAGGACCTTCACTCCAGTATCCTCTGCGTGAGGGAGAACGCGTTTTAATCCCTCCATGAAAAGATCGAGATCTTCCTCTCGCGTCTTGATGTTCAGCGGTCCTCCCGCCGGAATCGAGATGCTCTTCGCACCCAGCGCTTCGGCCAGCTTGATACATTCGATCGTGTGAAGGATTCGAACCTCTCGCGCCGCTATTTCGCGTTCGATCCAAGAGGGATAACCCCACTCCCCCATCGAAGAGATGATGTTCGTATTCAAGTTGGCGACGGTCAAGCCGGAGCGGGCCAAGGCGGACTGTAGTTTTCGAAGGGTACTTCGCGATAGTTCGGCGGGATAGGCATGAGGTCGATCGCACATGATCTCGATGGCCGAATAACCGGCCGTTGCGACCTGCTCCACTGCTTCCAAAATGGAATAGTTCCTAAAAGAATGGGTGCTGAATGCCGGTTGAATCATCTTTTTATCCTTGCTCCGATGTTGTCTTGCGATAGCATAAAAAGCAAAGATCGTTCCAAAATAATGTGGGGCGGAAAGGGAGGGTTTAAGCGGGCTTACGCACAAAAATAAAGGAAGTCACTTTGGAGTGGGATCGTCAAAGATGAAGAAACCGCTTAG
>JAHFEM010000429.1 GCA_023248505.1 Nitrospirota bacterium | reverse complement strand
TATGAACCTCGATTCCCAGAAAACGATCTACGGAGAAGTGGTGGATGCCTCCACGGTGAGGATCATCCTCCCGAAATAGGGATCGATCAAATCAGCCCATTACGAGGCGACGGAGATGCAAGACAAAGTGAAAGTCAAGGTGCGGATGTCCGCGGCGGTTGGAATCGGGCTCTCTTTCTTCCTCCTCGGTTGTGGCGCCGTTTCCAAGGAGAGGAGGTCCCCGGAGACGGTTCCGTCCGCCTATCTTCAACCCGCGGAGCTCCACCGGTCGGAGGGTTCTCTTTGGACCGCCGATCAATCGAGGACCTTCTTCTTTCAGGATACGAAGGCAAGCCACATCGGCGATATCGTAACGGTCCGGATTATCGAGAACGCCAAAGGTTCAAAGGACGCTCAGACATCGGCGGGTCGCTCTTCGACGCTCGCCGCCAGCACCAGCGCTTTTTTAGGCGTCCCTACCAACACGACGCAGAAACTGCAAGCGGACGCCACCTTCTCGGACGCCTTTGACGGCTCCGGCTCGACCAGCCGGAGCGGGGCGTTGACGGCCGATATCACCGCCGTCGTGACGGCGGTCTTCCCGAACGGCAACATGGCCATCGAGGGGAAGCGAGAGGTTTTGATCAATAGCGAGAAAGAGTTGATCTCTCTGGCTGGAATTATACGCCCCGAAGATATCGGCGCCAGGAACACCATCCTTTCGACTTTTATCGCCGACGCCAAGATCGAGTACAGCGGTCGCGGCGTGCTGAACGATAAACAACGACCGGGGTGGCTGATCCGGATTCTCGATTGGATTTGGCCATTTTAAGCGCGGAATGCGGGGTGAGAAATGCGACGTAAAAAAAATAATAATGCGTTCGGGGCAACAGAGGAGCGGGATTTTTTTAATTCCCTTTATCGTCAGGAAGAGGGTCTCGACGATTTTACTTCGCTTAGGTTCCAACGGTGTTTGATGCTCCTCGTCATCATCCATCTTTTTCTCGTCTTTCCAGCCAAGGCCGAAGCGGTTCGGATCAAGGATATCGCCAACGTCGAGGGGGTTCGGGAGAATTCGCTCATCGGATATGGACTGGTGATCGGTTTGAACGGGACCGGGGATAAAACAGGGACCACCTTTACCGTCCAGACCCTTTCCAGCATGTTGAAGAATATGGGGATCGCCGTCGAATCGAATGCCGTTAAAGTGAAGAATGTCGCGGCGGTGATGGTCACCTCCAAGCTGCCTCCTTTTGTGAAGACGGGAAGCCGAATCGATGTCGTGGTCTCGTCTTTAGGAGATGCCACGAGCCTTCAGGGGGGGACACTTCTCCTGACGCCGCTGAAGGGAGCGGACCAGCAGGTCTATGCAGTGGCTCAGGGGCCGATTTCGATCGGGGGATTCATCGGAGGGAAAGAGGGAGATTCCGTGCAAAAGAATCACCCGACGGCCGGCCGGGTGGCCGAGGGGGCGCAGGTGGAAAAGGAGGTCGGATTTTCGTTCATGAACAAAGAGCGATTCAATATCCTTTTGCGCCAGCAGGATTTCACGACCGCTCTCCGGGTTTCCAAAGCAATCAACACGAAATTGGGGATGGAAGCGGCCGCCACCGCGATTGATTCCGGAACCGTCAGCCTTCAGGTCCCCGATCCCTATAAGGGGCGGCTGGTGGAGCTGTTGGCGGCGATTGAAGGACTTGAGGTGACGGTCGATCTGCCGGCAAGAGTGGTCGTCAATGAACGAACGGGGACCATTGTCATGGGCGATCAGGTGAGGATCTCCGACGTCGCGGTTTCCCACGGGAATCTGACGATCCGTGTGAAGACCGAGTTTCAGGTCTCGCAGCCACCTCCTTTTGCTCCGGAGGGATCCGAGACGGTGGTTGTTCCCCAACGGCAGACCGATGTCAAGGAGGAAGAGGCGCAGATTTTGGTGTTGAAGGGGGGAACGACGATTGGAGAGGTCGTTCGAGGTCTGAACGCGATTGGGGTGACGCCGCGGGATTTGATCGCCATTCTTCAGGCGATTCGGGCGGCGGGGGCCCTTCAAGCCGAATTGGAGATTCTCTAAATGGAGGGAATCCGGGTGCAAGGGGTCGGAGGGCAGGAACCGGCGGCGAATCAAGTGAAGACGCTGGAGCAGGTGAAAGGCAATCGTGCAAGCAATCCGGAAGAGATCAAAAAAGCGGCCCAGGCGTTTGAGGCCTATTTCATCTCCTCACTGTTAAAAGAGATGCGGAAGACCGTCCCGGAGGAAAGCTTCCTACGGTCGGGACCCGGCAAAGAAATCTACGAAGCGCTGCTGGATGAAACCCTCGCTGAAAAAATGTCGGAGCGAGGAGGAATCGGTCTGACGAAACTGCTCGTCAAGAAAATGACGGATCAAGCCTCAAGTTCTAAAGGGATTGACCGATAAGAGGTGTAATACGCAGATCCTGACCGGTTCAAAAGGAGAAAAAGATGAAGATACCTGGAGATGACTCGATCCACTTGCTGGAGACCGTTCTCTTTGGAGCGAAGAAGACGGGACCCAAAAATCCCGTCCATTCGTCTCAGAAGGAAGGGGAAGCCTCTCCCAGCGACCGCGTCGAAATTTCAGGAAGAGCGAAAGAGTACCAGCAACTGAATCGACAGGTTGCTTCTCTCCCGGAGGCTCGGTCGGAAAAGGTGGCGGCGCTTCAGCAGAAAATTGAGGCGGGAACTTACCTTCCGAAGAGCGAAGAGATTGCTGAGAAGCTGGTCCGGTCGACGCTGCTGGATGCCGTCCTATAAGTTTTGAGGGGAGTTCACCGAATGCGGGATGTTCAATTCGGAAGGAATCGCAATAAGCCGGAAATCGATTATTCCGTTTCCGAGACCCCAATCGTCTCTGACGCATTTTTAGCTCCGCTCATTGCCACCCTTGAGGAGATGATCCGCGTTCAACAAGAAATACTTTCCGTTCTTCAGCGCGAGAAAAAACTCATGATCGGCGG
>JAHFEM010000052.1 GCA_023248505.1 Nitrospirota bacterium | reverse complement strand
CTGCGCGATCTGCCCCGTCGCGCCGTAGACGTTTCCGATATTTCCGTAGAGATCGGCCAGCTGATCAGGATCGCCGCGAATTCCTTCCAGCGCCTTCTGATAGTAACGCAGCGCGATGGCGTAATCCCCCGCGGAGAATGCGTTATTCCCCAGCTGTAGAAGTGAGCTTGTGATCATCCGTGATTGAGAAACGCTTCAAGCGCCTTTTTCCCGCCGGTGAGAATCGATTTTCCATCCCCGACCAGCACGACCTCAAAATCATAATTGAGGAGGCGGCGAAGCCCTTCTTTTGCCTTTTTAATATCGGCATACTTGTCATGGGGAAGAAGGGTCAATGTCCCGTCCGGCTTGCCGATCAGGGCGTCCCCCAAAACGAAGATGCCGCCATGTTGGTTAAGATAGAGGGCCGATTCCCCCGGTGATTTCCCGTTTGGAATGGAGACCGCCTTCAACCCGGCCGGCAACATATCGCCGTCTTTATAGGTGTGATCGACCGTGACCGATTCCATCTCCGGGGCATCCGCTTCGGGCGCCCATATTCTGGTGTTCAGTAAAAGTCGGCATTCCATCGCTTCCCGGGCATGATCCCGGTTGGTCAGGATCACTGCCTTCACGCCGTTAATCGAAAGGTCCTGTTTATCGTCGATGGTCATCGGAGGCGGGTCGATGACGACGCACTCCTTCCCCGTTCCGATCAGATATCCGTTAAAATGAATTCCCTTCTCTTCCGAATACCAAGACCATGTTTCAATGCCTGAAAAGAGCGTTTCCATTCAATGCCTCCTAGAAATAGACGTTTTCGGGCGCAATTATAACATGAGCAAAAATGAAATTAAACTGAAATGGAATTCGGAAATCAAACATTCGTTCTGAACACGCAAACGCGTCTAACCGGCCCCTTGGAACGCGGGTTAGACGCGCGAATGTGCAGATAGATTGTCATGGGCAAAGCCACCGCCTATATCGTTGGCAAAGTGAACTATATGAATAGATGTGGGGGGGCTTTGTGACGGGAGTCCTCGTTCATGAGGACGCTCGAAAGCGGGATCGACCGACCTTTCATGAAATCGATCGATCCCGGATAGAATGCGCTTGAAAGAAGGGTCCTCTTCATCCGGGAATGATTCGGATAGAACCCGTGGACACGGCGCTACAGAATGGTTACATGAGAAGCCTGCAATCCCTCGTCTCCCTCTTCCGCGCCCAACTCGACACGGGTCCCAACTTCGAGATTTTCAAATGGCATTCCGGAAACCGAGTTCCTGTGAAAATAAATTTCTTCTTGATCGTTCACCTGGATAAATCCATAATTACGATCTTTAAACAACCGAACAATCACGCCCTGCAGATGGCTCTGGGAAGGCGCCTTATACCCGGTTTCCTCCTTCTTCTCCTTATAACGCTGCAGCTCTTGCCCGATGGCGCTGAAAACCTCATTGATGACGTCACCGATTGTCTCGGCCGTCTTATTCGCCGTGAGTGTCTTTCCAGGAACGGACAGAACCACCGTCGCTTCCTCGGCTCCATTCAAATGGTGTTGGCTTTTCCGGAGGGTCACCCTTCCATGGGTAATTTTCTGACGGCCTTGCTTGAGCCGGTCAAAATGGTCTTGAATCACCTCATTCCAATAGGGTGACGGTTTTGTATTCTGCCATTCGATTTTGATATCCATAAACGAACCCCCTTTCTTTAGTTTAATTCAATTCTATTAAATTCCAGGGGGGAAGCTCAACCTATCGGGGCAAAGCCGGAATGAAGCAGCTTGCAATGCGGCCCGTTATTTTGCCGGAGCATTCAGACGCTCTCTTGCGCAGATTGCGCATGGACAAATTTCCTTTAGAAAATCAAAGGCGTAAATCCCGGTGTCGTGGCCGTCGCTCCAATGAATCGAGATGGCATAGTGCCCCACCGCTTCGATCTGCATCGGGGCGATATTTTCCGGAATGCTTCCGGGAGGAATCAGCCTCTCACCGCTCCACTCATGGATGCAGGAAGCGCAACGGCAACTTTCTCGAAGGTAAGGATAGGGATAGACCGCCTGATGCTGATCGCTCCAGGTGATCCGAATTCCTTCTCCTTTCACATTTGCGATTTCTATCGGAACCGCATTTTTTGATATCATAATGACTCCTTTGGAATGTAAGATTGACCTCTTCTCTTCAAGCATGATACGCTAGGAAATATAGGATGTGAAGGCTTGCAGCATTCTTGTGTAGTGAGGAGAATTGCGATGGGACTCCTTTCAATGGAAGAGGTTCGGCGAAAGATTCACGATCTAAAAGGATGGGAACTCTACGATAACATGCTCCAAAAAAAATACTCCTTCAGGACCTTTAAAGTGGCCATGCAATTTGTCAATCGGGTCGCTGAGTTGGCCGACTCCGTCGATCATCATCCCGATATGATGATCAATTATAACCGGGTCCTCCTCAAGCTGACGACGCACAGCCAGGGAGGAATCACGGATAGAGATTTTAACCTAGCCCAGAAGATCGATCAAGTTGAAAAACCACCGATGATTTGATCCGGAGGGCGCCTGATTTACGGATCACTTTATTCCCGATACGGTTCTCTTCCCGTTGCGCATTGGGTAAGCGGTCCCTCTCGAATCCGGCTTTCATTAATAAATGAGTCGATCTCCCCGCCTTTCCTTTCGGGATTATCCCTGCTTTTACCGATCTCTCTTCCAATACAAGGACGGTGTCGTGTTTTTCCACCGCCCCCCATTCTATTATCTTTTGGTATACTTTAATCAATTCTCTCAAATGCAGCCATACAAAACGGAACAGGGAGCATGCTTCTTCTCGCGATCGATCTCTACGGAATCGAGCCTTTTCACAAACCGACCCGAATCCCGATCAAGCCCGGTCTGAACATTGTGACAGGTTCCAACGGCGCTGGAAAGACCGCGATCCGTCGCGTTCTCGCGTCGCTTCTTCTAGGAGAGGATCTCAAGGGGGTCCGATTCGTCCAGGACCAGCCGGCGCAAGCGGCGGTTATTTTACAGGCAAGGGATAAAGGGACCTATCGGGTCACCGCGGATTATCAGAAGGGAATTTTCAATCTTTCAAGGATAGAGCCCTCCGGACAGAAATTACTGATCGAAAAAGATCGAAAAAAAATTACGGAGTGGGTTCGCGATCAAAGCGGTGGGATGAGGGAGGAGGATCTCTCCGCGCTCTTTCTGATCGATCGTATTCAATTCCCCTCCTTTGCCTCGCACCTGAACGAATCTGGCGAAAATCGATCCGGTACGGTCTCGGGTCTACCGGATTCTGCTCCGAAGAGGCCGGATTCCTTCTCCGCTTCAACACCCGAAAACGGGCGAGAGGTCCTCACTCCGGAGATACGCGCAGAAAAAGAAAAACAGGTTCGGGAAATCCAATCGAAATTAGAAGAGATGGCCAAGTGTGAAGAGGAGATGCTGAACAGCCGGGATCTAGGATCGGACCTGAAGCGGAGGCTCGGTCAATTACGCGATCTCGGTCTTCAAGAGAACCAACTCCTGGAGGCCGAGACAAAAAAGTTTTCCACATTGGCTGGGCTTGAGACGATTCGACCTGATCTGATTCAACAATATGAAGCCGCGGTGACAAACAAGCAAAATGACTTAACCCAGAGCGAGGAGCAGAAGGAAGAGACTCAAGGCCAATTGGCCCAGATGGGGGAGACAGATTATTTTCAGGATCGCCAGCTCCGTATCGGAGCGGCAGTCATGCTGGGCTCGTTTCTGCTTCCGATTTTTTTCACCCTCCAAGGCCCTTTCCGATATCTTTTCCCCATCGGCGTCCTGGCGGGAACGGGGCTTTCCCTTTTTTCCTATCTCCAACTGAACCGACGCATCGCCACAAAAAAAATGCTGGAACGGAAGCTATCCAGCGTAAATGAAAAGATCCATTCCGTTCAACGGAAATTCGACAAACAGTATAAAGAAATAACCGATCTTCTCTCAAAGACCGGCTGTAAGGATGTTCAAGAGTTCAAAGATCGCCAGCGGTCCTATCAACAGCATCTTCAAAGAAAGCGTGAAATCGTCGAAAAAAGGGAAACGCTCCTAAAAGGAGAGACAGTCGAAGCAATCGAGCAGCGGATTCAGGAGGTCGAAGCGGAGGTAAAAACGCTGGAAGAGAAGTTGCAAAGTTACACCGGTCTGACCGAAGAGCTTTATCGCCTTGAAGAATCCCTTCGGTCGTCGTCCTCTCCCCAGGAGTCGCACGCGATTGAGATGCCCGACATGGGGCCGGTTCCTACCGCCGCGGGCCCCGCCGCCGCTTCGGCATCCTTTATTCCAACGGCCATCTCTATCGGGATGCAGAAGACCCCTCCCCTTTCCTTGAAGCAAGTTGAGCAACAATCCAATATTCTCTACTCCCTTTTCAAACAGACCCAGAACGGGACGCTTCATCTGAAGGAGAACGGGGAGATCAAGATGAACGATTTCGGCTTGGATCAGGTCAGCTCCGGAACTGCCGATCAGATTTTCCTCTCGTTCCTCCTCGCCACCCTCGATCAATTTTCAAATACCGCGTTTCCCCTTGTTTTGGACGAGCCTTTTAGCATCTTGGCTTCCCCGTCACAAGAAACAGCGCTTGAGCTGCTGCGTGGCGCATCCAAGAGGAGACAAGTCATCCTCTTCACCGTTCATTCCCTTCCTTCCAAAAGCGCCGACCATGCCGTCGCATTAGGTGTGAGCTAATCGGCTGATCTATTCCTTGCTCAATCCCTATGCTATATTCTTCTCTCATCCGAATGAGGAGAGGTCTATGGCGCTTTATCATCAAAAACATCGAATGAAAGCAGCCGCTCTAAGGCCGGAGATCAAGGCGGCGGTGGTTCATGACTTTCTGGAAAAGGTGCAGATCTATTCAGAAAAGATGATTGAAGAAAAATGGAAAACATTAAAGAAGAAAAAAGGGAGAGATATCGAGATCATGCAGAAATTAGCCCAGTGGGTTCAATATCACCGTTTTAACCAAGTGGCCCTTCAGGAAATTGAAGATGGAACGCTCGATCCGTGGTTTGACACGTCACGAAAATAACGGTTGCTGCGCTTCCTCCGGCCGTGTTACCTTCAAAAGGATCTTTTGATGCGCTGAAGAGAAAGGATATTCCGACAATTCATCCAAGCCGACCCATTTTTGATCAGCGGTGCGCTTGCCGGGTCGGCTTTCGATCCGTCCGGAAAAGACATGGAGGGTCATTTTAAAATGGGTGAAGACATGTTTGATCTTTCCCCAAGGGGCCCATTGATCTACAATCCAAGGGATTTCCCCCTGAACGGCCTCCCGCATCTTTCTCTCGGCGCCGCGTCCGTTTCCTTCTAAATCAACACGCCCTCCCGGAAACTCCCATAGGCCTCCAAGAAGGCCCTTCGCGGGACGCCGTCGGATCAATACCTTCTCTCCGCAAAATACCACCCCGGCGACATAGTCCCTCTCCGGTATGCGCTTCCCGACTCCTCTGATCGGCAATTTCCCCTGAATCCCCTTCGCATATCCTTTGCATTTACTTCTCACGGGGCAAAGCGTGCAACGCGGCTCGGAGGGTGTGCAGATCGTCGCGCCGAGATCCATGATGGCTTGCGTATAAACATCGGCCTCTTTTCGGGGAAGGAGCATTTCGGAGTATCGCCACAGTTGTTCTTCTATCTCTTTTTTCTTTGGATCCTCCTCGACACAGAAGTAGCGGCAGAGGACCCTCTTCACGTTTCCGTCCAGGATCGGGTATCTCCCGCCGAGGGCGATCGTAGCGATGGCCCCCGCCGTGGATCGGCCGATCCCCGGGAGGGAGAGAATTTCTTCGAAATGCGCAGGAAAGTTTCCTTCAAAGCGGGTCATGATTTCATTTGCCGCCCGATGCAGGTTTCTGGCCCGCGCATAATATCCAAGCCCTTCCCACGCTTTTAAGACTTTATCCAGAGGCGCCGCGGCAAGGTCATGGAGGGTGGGGAAACTCGACAGGAATCGGTGATAATAGGAAAAGACGGTCGCGACCTGCGTCTGCTGCAGCATGATCTCGGAAATCCAGACGGCGTAAGGATCGCCGGTTCGCCGCCACGGAAGATCGCGCCCGTGGGCACGGTACCACCTCAATAAATTCCGAGTAAATAAATGGATTTCGTTTTGATGCGTCGATCGGGACATCGGTTGTGTTGAAGTAAACCAAAGGTGGGCGATTGCTAAGAAAAGGAGGCCAAACCGTCCCCCTTTTACTTCTGGGGAATCTCTTTGATCTTCTCAACCACTTTATTGGGAGTGGTGGTCGCTTTTACAAGAAAATCATTGGCCCCGGCTTCGAGCGCCTTGCTGATCTCTTCGCTGGCCCCTTTGGCGGAGAATACAATGACGGGGATATGCTTAAGATCCGGGCTGGCTTTGACCATCTGGAGCACTTTAAATCCGTCCATAATCGGCATCATGAGATCGAGAAGGATTAAATCGGGTTTGTCGGTCGCGAGCGCCTTCAATGCCTCCACCCCATTATTCGCAACCGAGGTCATGTAGCCGGCCGAGAGGAGCTTGTTCTTATAAGCCTTCTGGTAAAATTCGGTATCATCCACAATCAGAACTTTTTCCTTCATCCGGAAAATCCTCCCATTGTGTGAGAAACCCTCTGCTGTATCTCCCGTTTCAGCTCCTGGATTTCTCTTTCGAGCCGTTCGAGTCTTTCCGCAATCGGGTCCGGAAGGTTCGTGTGATCAAGCACCCCCTCTTCCTTTTGACGATGAATCACCTTTCCGGGAATTCCAACCACCGTTGCATGGTCTGGAACCGATTTAAGCACGACTGAGTTTGCCCCGATCCGGACATGGCTCCCGATGACGATCGCCCCTAGCACCTTCGCGCCGGCTCCGACGATGACATTGTCGCCTAAGGTTGGATGCCGCTTTCCCGGCTCCTGACCGGTCCCGCCCAGGGTGACCCCCTGGTAGAGGGTGACGTTGTCGCCGATCTCCGCCGTCTCCCCGATGACGACCCCCATTCCATGATCGATGAAGAAGGCGCTCCCGATGATCGCTCCCGGATGGATTTCAATGCCGGTGATGAATCTGGAGAAATGCGCAATCAAGCGTGGAATCACCGGCACGTTTTTCCGCCATAGAACGTGGGCGATTCGATGGAGGAGTGTTGCATGAAACCCCGAATACGTCAAGAAAATTTCGGCGACGTTCCGGGCGGCGGGATCCCGCTCGAAGATCGCTTGAAAGTCTTTCTTCATTTCTTTTAGCATCTCTTATCCGGCTCCCTCGTTTCCAAACGCATGCTCGTTCCGGCGCTCAATGAGGCAAACCGCTTGCGCGGCAATCCCCTCTCCCCGCCCGATGAACCCAATCTTCTCATTGGTCGTCGCCTTGATGTTCACGGCGGCCGGCTCAATGGAAAGGCGACGGCTGATGTTTATTCTCATCGGGTCGACGAACGGAGCGATTCTTGGTTTTTCGGCAATGACGACTGCATCGATATTCATTACAAGGTGGCCCTTTTGTAAAAGGATTAAAGCAACCTCCTCCAACAGTCGAAGACTGGAGATCCCTTTCCACTTCGGATCGCCTTCCGGAAAGTGGCGCCCCAGATCTCCCTCTCCCGCCGCGCCCAGGAGCGCATCGCAAATGGCGTGAAGAAGGACATCGGCATCCGAATATCCCTTTAACCCCTTCTCATGAGGGATCTCAACCCCTCCTAAAATGCACGGATACCCCTCAACCAACCGGTGAACGTCATATCCGATACCGATTCGAATCATCGACGGAGCCTGCCGGCTCGGGCGCGGAGGAGAACTTCTGCGATTTCCAGATCGGGGGGGGTGGTAATTTTTATGTTTTCAAACGATCCTTCCACGCAGCGGATCGGAAGACCCAATCTCTCAACCAACATCGCCTCGTCCGTCGCTTCCAATCCCTCCCTCGCCGCGCTCCGGTAGGCCTCCATTAGGATTCCCAATCGAAAGACCTGAGGCGTTTGCATCGCCCAGATGCTCTCCCTAGGGAGGCTCTTTAGAATCATTTTATCAGAAGAAACCTTTTTCAGCGAGTCTGTCACCGGAAGCGCCGCAACGGCGCCCCCCTCTTCCCTTGCCGCCTCGATGACCTTTTCAATTAATCGCGAGGTGATCAGGGGCCGGACGCCGTCATGCACCACGACAAGATCGTTCAGGTCGCTTTGCGTCCCTAAATACGAGATGCCGGCCCAAACCGAATCTTGGCGCCGCTCCCCGCCGGGAAGGATCCGGGCGACCTTCGTCAGGGAGTGATCTGAAACGAGACTCTCGAAGAGTGAGAGATCCTCTTTTGAAGCGATGCAAATAATCTCATCGATAAGGGGTGAATTTTGAAAGGCAGTCAAGGTGTGAACGGCGATGGGGAGATCACAAAGCGTCAAAAACTGTTTCTTTACATTCCCCCCCAGTCGCTTCCCTCGGCCGGCGGCGGGAATCACTGCATGGATCATCAGTTGGCTCTCACTGCCTGGTATTCCTCTCGTTCTTCTTCCCGAACGCGGGTAAAAATCATCCTCCCGGCCGTGGTCTGGAGCACACTGGTGACGACGACATCAATA
>JAHFEM010000428.1 GCA_023248505.1 Nitrospirota bacterium | reverse complement strand
GTCCCTATGTTCACGTGCGGCTTCGTCCGCTCAAATTTCGCCTTCGCCATCTCTTCCTCCTAAAATTCAGGGTTGAAAATAATTTTTATGATTGAAGATGCTCCGAAGCATCTTCGACCCGAGAGGAAAAAACCGCATTTGAATCGCGCGCCTTACCCCGCAGCGCTATGCGCTGTTCAACGTTAAGCAGCGGTCCCTTGACTCTTTGCAACAATTTCATCTGCAATATTTTTCGGGACCACATCATAGAGCGCAAATTGCATCGTAAAGACACCCCGCCCCTGCGTCATCGACCGAAGATCGGTCGCGTAACCAAACATCTCAGCCAAGGGGACCTGCGCGGAGATGACCTGCGCTCCTCCCCGCATTTTCATCCCAAGGATCTTCCCCCGCTTGGAACTGAGATTCCCGATGACGTCTCCCATGTATTCTTCAGGAACGATCACCTCTAAATCCATAATCGGCTCCAACAAGGCCGGATTCGCGCGCTTCGCCGCCTCTTTAAATCCCATGGAAGCCGCGATCTTGAACGCCATCTCCGAAGAATCGACCTCGTGATAGGATCCATCCGTGAGGGTCACCTTGAAATCGACCATCGGATATCCCGCGATGACGCCGGAGGTCATCGCCTCGCGAACCCCCTTCTCAATCGCAGGGATATACTCCTTCGGAACCGAACCCCCGACAATCTTGTTGACGAACTCGAATCCCTTTCCGGTCTCCTGGGGTTCGACGGTCAGCCAAACATGACCATATTGACCTCGGCCTCCGGACTGCCGGATATACTTTCCTTCCGCCTCGGCCCGCGCCTGGATGGTTTCGCGATAGGCCACCTGCGGCTTCCCGACATTGGCCTCGACCTTGAATTCCCGCTTCAACCGATCGACAATAATCTCAAGGTGCAACTCGCCCATTCCGGAGATGATCGTCTGCAAGGTCTCCTCATCGCTGGAAATCCGCAGCGAAGGATCTTCCTGTCCGAGCTTCTGGAGCGAGAGGCCGAGTTTCTCCTGATCGGCCTTGGTCTTCGGCTCGATCGCCATCGAGATGACCGGCTCCGGAAACTTCATCACCTCCAGGAGAATCGGATGAGCCTCCTCGCAGAGGGTGTCTCCCGTGGTCGAACTCTTGAGGCCGACTGCGGCGGCGATATCGCCGGCGTAAACATCTTTGATCTCTTCCCGCTTATTGGCCTGCATCTTCAAAATGCGCCCGATCCGATCCTTCGTATCCTTGGTGGAGTTGTAGATGTACGATCCGGAATGGAGCACACCGGAATAAACTCTAAAATAGGTCAGTTGGCCGACGAAGGAATCGCTCATAATTTTAAATGCCAATGCAGAGAACGGCTCGTCGTCGCTGACTCTCCGAATGACCTCGTTTCCCGTTTTGGGATCGATCCCTTTGACCGGCGGAACATCGAGCGGAGAGGGAAGAAAATCAACCACCGCATCAATCAGAAGCTGAACCCCTTTGTTTTTGAAGGAAGCGCCGCAGAGGACCGGGACGATCTTCATCGCGAGCGTTCCCTTTCGCAGGGCCCGCTTGATCTCCTCGGGCGCGATTTCTTCCCCGGCCAAATACTTTTCCATGATCGCATCGTCGATGTCGGCCAACGACTCGATCATCTTATCCCGATACGCTTGCGCGGTCGCACGCAGTTCTTCCGGAATCTCGTCGACACGATACTTCGCGCCGAGCGTCTCATCATCGAAAAGAACCCCCTTCATGTGGATCAGGTCAATCGGCCCTCGAAAGGCGGCCTCTTTCCCTATGGGGATTTGAATCGGAACGGGACGGGTACCAAGGCGATCGACCATCGATTGAACGCTGGCGAAGAAGTCGGCGCCGGTTCGATCCATCTTGTTCATGAATGCGATGCGCGGAACGGCATACCGATCGGCCTGACGCCAAACCGTTTCCGATTGAGGCTCGACCCCTTGAACGGAGTCAAAGACGGCGACGGCGCCGTCGAGAACGCGGAGCGATCGCTCCACTTCAATCGTGAAATCGACGTGGCCGGGCGTATCGATGATGTTGACACGATGGTTCTTCCAGAAACAGGTTGTGGCGGCGGAGGTGATGGTGATGCCGCGCTCCCGCTCCTGCTCCATCCAGTCCATCGTCGTGGTTCCCTCATCGACCTCACCGATCCGATGCGTGACACCCGTATAATAGAGGATTCGCTCGGTCGTTGTCGTTTTTCCGGCGTCGATATGGGCCATGATTCCGATGTTTCTCGTTCTCTCTAAAGGATATTCGCGCGCCATTTGACTTTATCTACCGCTGTTTTCCCTCTCCGGCACCCCAAGCGAGAGGAGATAGAGTAAAAAAAGGTGAAGGCAGCGCCTTCACCTGAAGAGTATCGATCGAACGATTACCAGCGATAATGAGCGAAGGCCTTGTTTGCCTCGGCCATCTTGTGCGTATCCTCCCGCTTCTTCACCGCGCCTCCGGTATTATTCGAGGCATCCATCAACTCAGCGGCCAGCTTTTCTTCCATGCTCTTTCCGGCGCGCTGCTTGGCGTAAAGGGTGATCCAGCGGAGCGCCAAGGTGGTTCGGCGACTCTGACGGATCTCGACAGGAACCTGATAAGAGGCCCCACCCACCCGCCGCGATTTCACCTCGACCATCGGCTTCGCATTCTCGATCGCGCCCTTGAAGATCTTCATCGGATCCGATCCGCTCTTCTGCTTGATTAACTCGAAGGCGCTATAGCAGATCGTTTCAGCGATACTTCTCTTTCCCTGATGCATCAGCATATTAATAAATTTCGAGACCAGCCGATCGCCGAATCGCTGATCCGGGAGAACATCTCTTTTAGCGGCTACTTTTCGCCTTGGCATCTCAACCTCAATAAAAAATCACAATAGGGAACGGGGGAAACTAAAATCAAGCCTCTCCCTACTTCGGTGTCTTTGCTCCGTACTTGGATCGTCCCTGCTTCCGATTCGCCACGCC
>JAHFEM010000427.1 GCA_023248505.1 Nitrospirota bacterium | reverse complement strand
CACCGACATCGGGGAATTTAAATTCTTTGCGCATCTTCAGAATCCCACCGCCTGTTCGGCCGCTTCAACGATCTGGTCTACATCGGGCAGGTAATATTTTTCCGTTTTTGGAAGAGGGATCGGCGTGTCGAATCCGGTCACCCGCACAATGGGGGCTTCCAGGGAGAGGAGCGCTTCCTCGCAGAGCCGGGCGGCAATCTCCGCGCCCAGTCCGCAGCTTCTCGGGGCCTCATGGATGATGACGGCGCGGCCGGTCTTCTCCACCGATCGGAGGATCGCGGCGCTGTCGAGCGGCGAGAGGGTCCGCAGATCGATCACCTCCGCCTCGATTCCTTTCTCCGCCATCTGATCGGCCGCTTTTAATGTAGGGTGCAGCATCGCCCCACAGGCGATCAGCGTCACATCTTTTCCTTCCGCCACCACCCGCGCCTCGCCGAGCGGAATCACATACTCCCCGTCGGGGACCTCCTCTTTGATCGCCCGATAAATCTTGGCCGGCTCCAGGAAGATCACCGGATCGGGATCTCGAATCGCGGCCAGGAGAAGTCCTTTTGCTTCCGCGGGGGTCGATGGAACCACCACCTTGAGGCCGGGCGTGTGGACGAAGAAGGCCTCGGTGCTCTCGGAGTGATGTTCCGGCGCATGAATGCCGCCGCCATACGGGGTGCGGACGACGATCGGACAGGTGTAACGGCCGCGGGTGCGGGTCCGCAGCCGCGCGGCATGGGAGATCAGCTGTTCCATCGCGGCGTAGAGAAATCCCATGAACTGGATCTCGACCACCGGCGTGAGGCCGTACGCCGCCATCCCGATCGCCACACCCACAATGCCCGACTCGGAGAGAGGGGTATCGACGACGCGCCGCGCGCCGAACGTATCGATCAACCCCTCCGTGACCCGGAAAACCCCGCCGTCGGGCCCGATATCCTCTCCCATCAAGATGAGATCGGGATTCTTTTCCATCTCATGGCGGAGGGCCTGATTGATCGCTTGAACGATATTGAGCTTGCTCAACCTTTCTCCTTTTCATCTTGCAGGCGCTTGCGAAGGCGTTCTTTCTGTCGAAGGAGATCGGGGGGGAGGGTTGCAAAGAGGGTGTCGAACATCGCTTCCGGGTCGGCCGGCGGCACCGATTCGAACTCGTGGACCGCGGCGGCGACCCGCTCCTGCGCCTGCTGACGGGTGGCCCGCTCTTCGGCCTCGGACCAGCCGTACTCCCGCTCCAGGAAGGCGCGAAGCCGGACGATCGGATCCTTTTTTCTCCAACCGGCCACCTCTTCCGCCTTTCGGTAGCGGGAGGCGTCATCGGCGGTCGTATGGTCGCTTAACCGGTAGGTAAAGCACTCGATCAGCGTCGGCCCCTCTCCACGACGCGCTTTCTCCAGGCTGTTTTTGACCGCAGTGTAGACGGCAAAAACGTCATTGCCGTCGACCTGAATCCCCTCGAACCCATAAGCGATCGCTTTTTGCGCCAGGGTCGCCGAGGCGGTCTGGCGGGAAAGCGGAACCGAGATCGCCCAATGATTGTTCTGGCAGATAAAGACAATCGGAAGACGGAACACGCCCGCGAAGTTCAGCCCTTCGTGAAAATCGCCCTTGGAGGTCGCCCCGTCGCCGAAGAAGGTCGCGACCGCCACCGGATCTCCTTTGAATTTCGCGGCCCAGGCGGCGCCGACCGCATGCGGGATGTGCGTTCCGACGGGGATCGCAATCGGGAAATCATGCTGATCCTCCGGAATCGCGCTTCCCCGTTCATCGCCCGACCAGTACTGGTAGATCATCCTCATCGGCAGGCCGCGAAGGATGGAGACACCCGGCTCGCGGAAGGCGGGAAAAATCCAATCGGAGGGGCGAAGCGCCGCCGCGCTGCCGACCTGCGTCGCCTCTTGACCTTGAACCGAGGCATAGGTGCCGAGCCGTCCCTCACGCTGGAGGTTCAGCGCCTTCTCATCGAAGGTCCGGATCAACACCATCGCCTCATAGAAGCCCTTGATCTCTTTCTCATCCAATCCGGGCCAGAGGGCGCGATCGACCCGTCCGGCTTCGTCTAAAATTTGAAGAGATTCGACTTTAAATTCGTGAAGGACTTTCTTCGGCATCACGCTCCCTCAATGTTGAATTTTATTATAACACATCCATTTCGGCGTTTGCCTCCACGCGAGCCGGACAGGCCGCCGGAGGAAGCGTGATGTGTGAGAAGTGATGTGCTATAATGAGCCTTAGATTGAAGGGGAACATTTTTTATGGCGCAAAAAGTCTTTCTTATTAGCGCGGTCCGCACGCCGATCGGGGCGTTTCAAGGGGCGTTCAGCGCTCTCTCGGCGACCCAACTCGGAAGCCGCGCCATCGCCGAAGCGGTCTTACGGGCCGGTCTTCAACGCGACCAGATCGATGAAGTCCTGATGGGCAACGTTCTATCGGCCGGACTGGGGCAAGCGCCTGCCCGACAAGCCGCCCTGGGGTCGGGTCTTCCCGACCGTGTTCCCTGCACGACGATCAACAAAGTCTGCGGCTCCGGGCTAAAAGCGGTGATGATGGGGGCCCAGGCGATCGCTCTCGGCGAAGCCGATACCATCGTCGCCGGAGGAATGGAGAGCATGACGAATGCCCCCTATCTCCTCGATCGGGCCCGGTCGGGTTATCGCCTCGGCCACGGCACCTTGATCGACAGCATCCTCAAGGACGGCCTCTGGGATGTCTACAACGACTTTCACATGGGATCGGCCGCGGAGCAATGCGCGGAGGAGTATCAGCTCAGCCGTGCGGAGATGGACGACTTCGCCGTCGAGAGTTACCGCCGCGCGCAGGAGGCGCAACAGCGGAACGAATTCAAGAGAGAGATCGTTCCGATCGAAATCTCCGGGCGAAAAGGAGTGACCCTTTTTTCCGAAGATGAGGAGCCGAAGCGGATCGACTTCGATAAGCTTCGCAAGCTGAAGCCGGCCTTCAAAGAGGGGGGCCGAATCACGGCGGGGAAC
>JAHFEM010000426.1 GCA_023248505.1 Nitrospirota bacterium | reverse complement strand
GCACGAGAATATCCCTTTCACATCTCACATCGTCCGCGCGCTATGCGTGTTCACCCGACCAATACCGGACGATGTAGTAAACGGCCCAGACAATCAGGGAAAAATAAACGATCTTCAGCCAAAGCGGAACCACGCCGATCCGCTCTACGATCCCCGAGGCATACTCATAATCTTCCTTCAGATGGTCCGCCGACTCCAGTCCGGCCTCCCTGAGCATAGCCGGCCCCTCTTCGCCTTTCCTTTTCTCTTCCTGGCCTGAATCCATATCTCTCCTCTACTCGCGCAGCTCATTCTCGAGCATCTCTTGCGCGGTCTTCTCCGGCTCACGAAATTGCCCGTCGCGGATCGCCCAGAGGAAAAAGAACCAGGCCGACATCGAGATGAGAAGTCCGACGATATAATTGATCCATGTTAATTCCATCGCGCTCGCCCCCCCATCATCGTTGCGCCGTCTGCGCCGGAGGTCCGGCTCGAACCTTCTCCAACTCCGACTCCCTCGCCTTTTCGCGCAGCGACTGAACGAAGTGGACGACATCCCAGATCTGCTGCGGTGTGAGCCGCTCGGCGAAAGCCTCCATGGGGGTTCCTCCCACCCCGGTCATGACGGTGGTGAAAAGATGGCGCGCATCGTGACCGAGCTTCACCCCGCCCGTCGCCCCCGCCGGGAGGGTAAAGTTCGCCGGCCGGACCGGATTTCCCCACACGTCCCGCAAGATCGGCGCGAGCGGCCCATCCCCTTTCCCTTCGGGCCCGTGGCAGCCGAGACAGCCCGTCTGAGCATAAACTTGCTTCCCCCGCGCCGGCGCGTCGGCGTCCGCGGGCGGCTCGGGCGGAATGGCGATGGGGGGGGGCGCCGCCTCTTTCTTCCAGCGATCGGAAAAGGTCTTGATGTATTGAATGACCGATGCGCGCTCCAGCTCCGAGATCTCATACCAGGCCGGCATCGCCGTTCCCCACAATCCGTGCGTGAGGGTCCGATACAGATCGGAATCGAGCGGCAACGTGTTTTCCTCCCCGCCGGTCGATCGGAATTTAAAAATACCGCGGGTAAAATCGCGCGGCTTCGGATTTAGAAACCGGGCGGACACCCCTTTCCCGTCCCCCCGCTCCCCGTGGCAGCCGATGCATCGGCGCGCGTAGACCCCCTTTCCGATCTTGAGGACCTCCGCATTCGTTTCGATCGCCGAGCCGGCATGGAGACGGGTCGGATGAAACTCCTCCCGCCAGTCGCCGATCTGCGTGCCGAGCTTCTGGATGTAAGCGACGAGCGCCTTCCCCTCCTCGGTCAACTGAGGAGCGCCGCCCGCATCGGTTCCTTTGAAAAGCCAGGGGAAGGAGGGCATGATCGAATCGGGAACGACGGCGCGCGGGTTCCAGTGGTGGGCCGTGTGCCAATCATCCCCATATTTCCGTCCGACACGGGTCAGGTCGGGCCCGATCCGGCGCGTCCCGAAGAGATGGGGAATGTCATACGTGTACTCCCCGGCCTGCGACACCGGGCCCCAACGGTTGTCCTCCCCGGTGACCGGCCGGATATATTGCGAGTGGCAATACCAGCACCCTTCTCGGATATAGACCTGTCTTCCGAGCTTCTCCTGTTCGCTGTAATCGGTCGGCAGAATCGCGACCCCCTGCATCGTCCGGACAGGCAGCCGATAGTCTGAAACAAGCTCGATCGGCACAATCCACTGTACAATGATCGCCAGGAGAAAGAAGGCCACCCCGGCCACGAGAATAATCGTGGAGGGGCGCTCCAGCGGCCCCGATCGGTGCATCGGCGCCCGCGCCGGCGCGGTCGGATGGGGAGGAGTCGGAACCGTTTCGATCAGAGCGCCGTCGCGGGCGCTTCTCCAGAGGTTGTAGAAAAAGAGGACCGACCCGACATCCATCGTGACGCCGGTGAGGGTCCGGGCGATCCACCAGGGTTTCATCTCCACGGTGCTGTCGACGAAATTCACCCCATACTCCCACATCGCCCCCTGCACAAAGCCCATCGCCGTCAGAATCACCGCCATCAGCGAGAAGCCGATCAGGGTCAGCCAGAAATGCCAGCTGGCGAGCCTCCAGCTCCATAGGTCCCGGCCGGTGATGCGGGGCCAGATATAATAAAGCCCTCCTGTCACCCAGAGAATGAATGTTCCAAAGACAGTCAGATGGGAGTGTGCGATGACAAAATCGTTGAAGTGGGTTAACTGCTGCATCCGACGGAGCGCCTCCACCGACCCCTGAAAACAGCCGACAAAGTAGTAGACCGCCCCGAGAATGAGGAACTTCGTCGCATAGTCGAAGTACTGTTTCCCCATCAACGCCTGCCACTTTCCCGCCATCGTTCCGAAGAAATTAACCGTGACCGTCCAGACCGGGATGATCAGAAGGACGCCGTAGGCGATCGCGACGGTCTGCGTCCATTCGGCAATGGGGCTGTAGAGGTAGTGATGAATGCCAAAGAAAGGATAGAGGAAGGCGATGCTCCAAAAACCGATCAGGGAGAGCTTGTGGGAATAGAGGGGGTTTCGGACACTGCTCGGAAGGAAGTAGTAGATCAGCGACAAGCCGGCCGGCGTGATCCAGAGCCCCACGACGTAGTGCAGGTAGAGGCCGTGCAGCGCGGCGCTGTTGACGCCGTTGACCCAGAACGGCAGGATGAAATTTCCCAATGGGTAATTCATCGCGGTCCAGATCAGGGCCGCCATGGTATACCAGAGGGCGACATAGACTCTCCGCTCCCGCCGGCGAAAAACCGTCCCATAGACCTGGATGGTGGTCATCACCAAGACGATCATGATCGGAACACCGACCCAGACCGGATATTCCCCGGCCTCGATTCCCTTGTTGAACCCGGCCATCAGGGAAACGCTCCCGACGAGAACGGCGGCGCCCCACAGCCAGAAGGTAATATACCCCCAGCTTTCTTTGTAAAGCCGGACGCCGCAGATTCGGGGGACAAAATAATAGATGAGCGTGAAGAAACCTGAAGAGAAAGCGCCGAAGAT
>JAHFEM010000425.1 GCA_023248505.1 Nitrospirota bacterium | reverse complement strand
CGGTCCCGAGCGAGGCCCGCTCGGTCATCTTTCCTTCCTGTCCGACGATTCGGCCGACGCGAACGACTTCCTTCGCCATCTCCTCATTCAAATAAGCGACTTCATTGAAGGCTTTCGCAATCTCCTCCAGGGCGCCGTCCTTGATCACCGGCATCCTCACCGAGAAATCTCCCGCCTTAACCGCTTTGAGCGCCCCGAGAAGGGTCATCAACATCTCTTCATCGTGACCTCCACCCCTTTTGGGAGAAGCCGTTCGGCCATTTTTTTCTTTCCGCTTCGCTCCCGGCGTATTCGTCTTTGCAGCCTTTTCCAATGAAGTGCTAGCCACAGTAAGACCCTCCTTAATTTAAGATGAGAGATAGCCCGTATTAAAACTTGGATCCTTCGACACGTGAAGCAGGCCCATGAGGGCAATAAAATAAGCGCTTTAATCCGGTTTATTTTCTAAAAACAGGGAATGGAAGCTATTTTACAAAATTTTTTTTGTCCATTGCAAGCGGGAGGTCATCTGGATTACATTCCGGCCCATCGCCGTCTTGCTTCCAACATTTAAAATATTGTAGACTATTTCCCTCCTAAAAATGGAAGGCAACAATCATCGATGAATCCACAACCGGAAGCGCTTCATTTCATGACGGTGGAAGGGCTGATCGCTTATGGCGAGGCGATGGCAAGACGGACTCCGCCGGAAGGGGTCGCCTTTCCCCCGCCGCCGGAGCCGAAACCCGACCGCGCGCGACGCGCAAGAGAAGCCATCCCGCAGGTGAAGGCCTTTGTCGATCGGGCAGAGCAGGGCTTTCCGGACGCCGAGGCCTACCGTACGGCGCGGCAGGCCCTGATCGATGCGGGGTGCGGCGGCGATCTCCTCGTCTTTTTTGCCGCCTGGAATGCCGTGCTGGCCGAAGGCGGGCTCGCGCCGCTCCTGCGCGGCCCGATCGGGTCGGTCCAGAAGCCGCTCGGCCGCCGGCCGGTGGCGATTGTCCCGCGCACGCAATTGACGCCGCAATTGGCGGAGGGGCGGATCGTCCTCGATCTCGGAGACGATCGCTTCTGGCTTCTCCCGCGCGACCTGACCGGGCGGACCCTTTTATTTACGATGCGCCACGGCGTCTCCAGGGTCGAGAGCAAGACCCATCGGGTCGGCTGCCGGCTCGCCAATACGCTGGCGCCGGGCCGGGGGCTCCCGAAGGCCGATGCGGTCGGCGCGGCGCTCGCCCGGATGGTGGGGGTCGTCGGCCAACAGCTCGACTTTCTGCATCTGGAAAACTACCTCGACCCCCGGACCTTCCGACATAAGATCAGCAGCAGCCCGAACACGCGCCAATTGTTCGAGCGGGTCGCGGGGGCGCTGATCCGGAATGAGGGGGATATTCCGGAACCCGCAGTCGATTCCGCGCTGGCGTCTCAGGATTTCGGGTGGGTGACCGGCCTGGAGAAAACCGCCGAGGGAGAAGAGGCCGCGCGCGCCTTCGGGGTCGATGTTCAAACCGCCAAGCGCCTTCTGAAACATCCCCTCTACAGCTATCCGGGAGGAAACTCCTTCTTCGATCTCTATGTCGATGTGGTCGACGGCCTCCATCGGATTGCGCGATCAGACCGGGGAGGCGTCGTCTCGCTCTACACCCATAGCTCCACCCTCCGGGCGTTGATCACCTACCTCGATCCCCGGCCGTTTCATGAAGCCTTTTCCGAATTCGGGGAATACAAAGAAGGACAAGACAATGTCATTCTGCTTTCTGATGAGAACGGCCGGCTCTCCGGTTATTCGACGGCGGTGGGGCTCTCCGAACGCGAGCGGGCGGCGCGAGAGGCCTGGATCTCGGTCGAGCGGGAGCGAACCGGCCGGGTGACGCTGCGCCCGCACCAGATCCGCCAAATCGTCGCCCTTGTTTCCGGGGGCGACTTTGCCGGCGCCGGGGCCGCCCTCAAAGAGCTTCGGGCCTCCGGCGACCGGCGGGGAATCGCGGTCCACTTCGTCCGGCATGGATTCTTGGGGCTGGCAAACAACTGGATCGAGCGATTCTCCGAGCGGGAGATGCGCGGATTGGCGGGCTACGCCAGCAGCCCCATCGGGAGCAGCCGTTTTGAAGATTTCAAAGAGGAGGAGGTCCAGCGGGTCGTGATGCGGAATTTGGCCCCGTATCTGGAAAATGGAGCGCTGGTGGTCATCGGCGGAGACGGCAGTCTTCGAGGAGCGCGCGCCCTCTTCGAGAATTTCGGCGTCCCGGCGGTCGGCCTTCCGGGGACGATCGACGATAACATCGCCGGAACGACCTCGCTGGGGTTTCACTCGGCGGTCGCGTTGGCCGACCACTCGCTCGAATCGCTCAAAGCGACCAGCGCGGCGATGGGGAGCATCTTCTTCGTCGAGGTGATGGGGGCGGGATCGGGTCATCTCGCGCTCGCCTGCGCCTATCAGGCCCGCGCCGAAGGGGTTTTGGTGAACGAGCATCCCGACCCCGATGCCTACATCGACGGGGTCATCTTGGGGAATCTCAAACGGTCGATGGGGGTGCCGAACAAGAGCCACCTCTTCGTGGTGGCGGAGAAGACCCCGCATCGGCATCATCCGCTCGGCGGGGTGCATGGGCTGGTCGATTACATCGCCCACGCCATCGCGAAATGGCCTTCCCTCCGGCCGGGGCAGGGTCAATATCCTTTGACGGTGGCGACAAAGGCGACCATTCTCGGCCATACCTTACGCGGCGCGCCGCCGACCCCTCTGGATAAAACCTTCGCCCAGCACTTCGCCTATGAGACGATCCACCGCCTGGTGGAACGGCCGGAGAGCGCGGTCGGCTGCCTCCTCACCTGCCGGGGGGATGGACCCATCGAGGCGATCCCGCTTCACAGCATCGCGGCAAAACCATTTGACTGGGAGATCTTTTCCCGGATGCACGGGATTCGAAACGACACTTAGAATCGGCGGAGGAGGCGTGGGGGTCCAAAGCGAGAGATCCGGGTTTGATTCCTCGTTGTCTCTTTCAGTCGCCGAT
>JAHFEM010000424.1 GCA_023248505.1 Nitrospirota bacterium | reverse complement strand
CGGAACGGTCCGGGATTTCACGAGCGGCCTCGATATCGTCCTGCGCGCCAGCGAGATCACGCGGCGGATCTTATCGGTCGCCCAACTGGCCAAGGCCGATTTGGTGATTCAGCCCGACGTGGGGACGCTTCACTGGTCCGATTTCTGGCGGTCCGAGGAGGCGATCCAGAGGGGAGAGAGCGCCGCGCGTGAAAAGATCGAGGAGCTCAAGCGGCTTCTCTGGAAGAAAAAGATGAAAAAAATGTTGATGATCAAAATTTGATCTTCGACTTCAATCCCCGCTCATAAGGAGTCTGCCGTGCCGAAATGGGAATACAAGGCGGAACGACTGGCCGGGGTGCAGATCGACAATCAACTCAATTTCCTGGGGGGGCAAGGATGGGAGCTGATTCAGATTATTTATCAGCCTGAAGAAGCCTACCCTTTCCTCTGCATTCTCAAGAAACGGCCGGAGGACTACGATTGAGGGTCATCGCACTCTCCATTCTCTTCCTCCTCTCGGTCCGAAATGCCTGGCCGGACGATCTTTTTTTCACCCCCGGGCGAATCACCTGGTTGGCCCTCTTCGTTTATCTTGCCGTCTCTCTCGCCTATCGATTGAACCGAACGCCGGTCCGGACCGCTGCGATGCGGTGGGAGGCCATGGCGCTCTGCCTGCTGTTGGTCAATGCCATTGTTCAGCAGACCGGAGGCGTTCACTCTTACTTCAACATCTTCTATCCGGCCTTCCTCCTTGTCGCCTCTTTACAGATTAGTTTTTTCAAAAGCATGATGTTGGTTTTCGGCGTCCTTTTTCTGGAGGGAATGCGCCTTTACGCCGCGCCCCCGGACGAGGGGCTCTCGCCCTGGATGGTTTTCTTCCCGTTGGGTTTGATCGCCATTCCGCTTGCGATGAAAGGGGGGGTTCGCTCGCTCTATCGAGAGCGAAAAGCCCTTCTCAGAAAGCTGGGACAAACGAAGCGGGAAGAGGCCCCCCCGTCGCTGCCGGAGATGCAACAGAAACGGGAATTGGCCCGTCTTTCAAAAGAAGAAGAGAAAGACGAGGCGCGGGCATTGGCCGAGAAGATGGAGGCGCATCTGGAGCACCTCCTCGGCCTGATCTTGGCCAGCCGAATGCAGGCGCATCGCGCCGTGTTTCTCTCCTACGATCGGGACCGGGAGTCTCTCTGGATTCAGGCGGCCAAGGGACGGCAAGAACCGCTCGGCATCAACTGCGAGAGGGTCATCCCCCTTGGGGAAGGGATTCTCGGCTGGATCGCGAGGGAGAAGCGGGTGATCTCGATTGCCGATCTGCAGAGCCAAAAGGGGCCGCTCGATTACGACGACGGATCGGTCGTCCCGCACTCTCTTCTCGCTTTTCCGGTTCTCGATCATGATCTCTTCGAGGGGCTCCTCTGCGTGGATAGCCTTGCCGACCATGCTTTCTCGGCCCAAGACGAGGAGGTGGTTCGGTTGCTGGCCGAGGAGATGGTGACGGTGTTGACCTATTACCGGGAGCAACAACGGATGAGCCAGCGGACGCGGGTCTACTCGGCGCTCTTAGAGATCAGCAAAAATCTGGGATCGCGGCTCGACCTCGATCACCGGCTGGAGATTACCGCCGCGTCGGCCAAAGAGATCATCGACTACGATCGCTGCTTCATCTTCCTCGTCGAGCGGGGGGAGCGGCGGATGACGGTGAAAGCGGTGAAAGGGTACGATCCCACGCTGGTCGACTACAACTTCGCCCTCACGAACGGATTGCTCAGCATCATCGTCAAGAACCGGCAGGTGCTGCTCTTCTCCCACACCATGTCGCAGCAGGCGAAGCACAAGATTTTTCCGGACAGTTGTAAAATCAACGTCGATTGCCAGTCCTTTCTCGGCCTGCCGCTGATCATCGAGGACCGGGTCATGGGGGTGGTTCTCTTTCTCTCCGAGAAAGAGAACGCCTTCACCGCCTATGATCGGCACGTTCTCTCCATCCTCTGCAACCACGTCGCGATCTCGATCGCCGAGGCGCAGGCCCATGCCCAAGTCGAGCAACTGGCGATCACCGACGGCCTCACCGGCATCTACAATCACCGCCGCTTTCAGGAGCGGCTCCAAGAGGAGTTCCTCCGCAGCGCGCGCCATCCGGAGCCCTTTTCGATTCTGATGATCGACATCGACTTTTTCAAAAAGATCAACGATACCTTCGGCCATCCGGCCGGCGATTCCGTCCTCAAGATCATCGCCAAGCTGCTGGCGAAAATGGTTCGGAAACTCGACGTGGTCGCCCGGTACGGCGGCGAGGAGTTTGTCGTCCTGTTGCTGAAGACCGATTCGATGCAGGCGTGGCAGATGGCGGAGCGGATTCGCAGGGCGATCGAGACGGCCCCGCTCGATTGGCAGGGCCAGAAGATTGAGGTCACCGTCAGCATCGGCGTCGCCTCTCAGCCCGAGGATGCGACCCAACGCGAAGAGCTCATCGCCTGCGCCGACAAAGCCCTCTATGCCTCCAAACGCGCGGGCCGAAACCGCTCCACCCTCTTCAAGGATCTGACCCAGGATATGTACGAGGTGGGATAAGGTTTAAGATCAGGATTTCAATTTTCAGATATTGTAAGGTTCATTATTCCCTCCTGAACTAAATAGTTCGAACGTTTCAAAACACACTTTGTTTCGATTGGGATTAATCAATTCTGGGGAAGGGAATTAGCGGTTAGAGGAGTTTAAATTATTTAAAGTTAAGCGACAACAGCTAGTGAGTGAAATAGGCGGATTGTTAATCATCGGTCAGCCATTAGCTGTGAGAGCCATAGATCGACCAAGCCAACCCGACGAGCGCAATCGCAGAAAAAACAGCGCCTGCATAAAAAGTGAACGATGCCCCAAACCGATCCCATAACAGTCCGGCCAACATGCTTGCCACCAGCATTGCCAACCCGCTCATCAAGTTGAAAAATCCGTAGGCCGAGCCACGCAGGTCGGTCGGTGCAGTATCCGCCACCATCGTTGCCAGTAAGCCCTGCGTC
>JAHFEM010000423.1 GCA_023248505.1 Nitrospirota bacterium | reverse complement strand
TTCAGGTCCGAATTGAGGCCGGCTCCGACTTCGCCGATCTCTTCGAGGTCAAAGACAAGCTGGCGAAGAAGGGGGAGTTCTATCGCCGTGTCGATGCCGACAAACTGGTGCTGGGATACCGCCGGGAGCGCTTCGTCCGGGAGACCTGGATCAAGAGCAGCGCCCCCGCCACCCTGGAAGAGGGAGCGATCAACTTCACCGCAGAAGTCCCCGCGCACGGGATGTGGACCACCGCGATCGAGGTCATTGCCGTGATCAACCCGGGGCGTCAGGAGAGGCCGCGGGTCAAGTACACCCCCAAAGATATTGAACCGCGGCCGGAGCTCGGCGAGAGCCTGAAAGAGTGGATGGCGTCGGCGCCGCGCCTCAACGCTTCCTGGGAGCCGCTCGGGCGGACTTACGAGCGAAGTCTGCTCGATCTGGCTGCGCTTCGGTTCCGATCTCCCCTCAACCCCGAGCCGGTTCCGGCCGCCGGCCTCCCCTGGTTTATGTCCCTCTTCGGCCGCGACAGCTTGATCACCAGCTTCCAGTCGCTCCCCTTCACTCCAGATCTGTCCGCGGCGACGTTGCGCCTCCTGGCCCTTTTTCACGGCCGCGTCGAAGATCCTTTCCGCGACGAAGAGCCGGGGAAGATCTTACATGAGCTGCGCCTCGGCGAAATGACCGCCTTCGAAGAGCGCCCCCATTCGCCCTATTTCGGCTCGGCCGACGCCACGCCGCTCTTTCTCATTTTGCTGGAGGAGTACGAACGGTGGTCGGGAGATCGAAAACTCGTCGCCTCGCTGGAGCGTGAAGCGCGCGGGGCGATCGACTGGATCGATCGCTTTGGCGACCGCGACGGCGACGGCTACGTCGAATACGAGCGGCGGAACAAAGAGACCGGTCTTGAAAACCAATGCTGGAAAGACTCTTGGGATTCGATCGCGTTCGCCGACGGGACGCTCGCCCCCCTCCCCCGCGCCACCTGCGAGATCCAGGGGTATGTCTATGACGCCAAAATAAGAACCGCCCGTCTCGCCCGCGAGGTCTGGGGCGATCCCGCCTGGGCCGATCGTCTCGAACAGGAGGCGAAAGGGTTGAAAGAACGGTTCAACCGGGATTTCTGGATTCCGGAACGGGGTTTCTTCGCCTTGGCGCTCGATGGACAAAAGAGAAAGGTCGACTCGCTCACATCGAACATCGGACATCTTCTCTGGAGCGGCATCGCCGACGACGACAAGGCCAAGCAATGCGTCGATCACCTGATGAGCGACGCCCTCTTCTCCGGCTGGGGGATCCGGACGATGGCCCGGGGGGAAGGCTCCTTCAATCCGATCGGATACCACGTCGGCACGGTTTGGCCGCACGACAATTCGATCATCGCCTGGGGCCTGCGCCGCTACGGCTACAAGGCCGAAGCGGCGCGTCTTTCGCTCGGGATCTTGGAGGCGGCGGTTTATTTTCAGTATCGCCTCCCCGAGGCGTTTGCAGGCTACCCGCGGGAATTGACCCAGTTCCCGGTGGAGTATCCCACCGCTTGCAGCCCGCAGGCGTGGGCGACCGGCGCCCCCCTTCTCCTGATTCGCACCCTCCTGGGGCTCGAATCGGACGGACGGCACCTGATCGTCGATCCGGCGATTCCCGCACCGATCGAACGCCTCGAACTCCTCGATGTGCCGGGGCGGTGGGGGAAGATGGACGCCTTCGGCCGGGCGCGGCTCGCAAAGGCGGCCTGACCGATGAGGGATAATTCAGTGGGTTCGGAAAATGGGAGGGGATCAGATGAAGAAGGTCGAACGGATGGGAGCGGTTTTCCTGCTCGGGAGCGTGTTGATCGGATGCGCCGCCCCCCAAAAAGGAACCGTTCAGGAGGAGGGTCTTCTCTCCGCCGCCGGCTTCAAGGCCATTCACGCGGATGATACGGGAAAGCGTCGAAACCTCGCGGTTCTTCCCGAACACAGGCTCGTCACCGAGACCAAAGAAGGGGTGGTCTATTACGTTTACGCCGATCCGACGGTCTGCCGGTGCATTTACTTCGGCGATGAAGAGACCTACCGGGAATACCGACGCCTCGCCCTTGATAGACGCCTGACCGATCAAAAAGCGATGAAGGCCAAACCGGATCAACGGGTCGGGCTCGATTGGGGTGTGTGGGGAGAGCCGGACTGGTGGCTGGGATAATCGGCTCCCTGCAACTTCCTCATGGAAGATGGCAAGACGGGCCCATACGACTGTTTGAACCGCGAGAGAGAAGCACCGACGATCGAAAGGAGCGAAAGAGATGAATAAGACCGTTGATCCGATTCCACATCCCGCCCCGCCGGCCCGCACCCCATCGCCGAATGATCCCCCCTCTCCCGACATGGTTTGGATTCCGGGCGGCGCGTTTCGGATGGGCTCCGACAAACATTATCCGGAAGAGCGCCCCGTTCACCCCGTTGCGGTGGACGGCTTCTGGATCGACCGCACCCCGGTCACCAATGAAAGATTCCGATGTTTCGTAGAGGCAACGAAACATGTCACGTTCGCCGAAATCCCCCCCGATCCGAAAGACTATCCCGGCGCCCTCCCGGAGATGCTCTACGCCGGCTCGCTCGTCTTCGTAAAGCCGCCGCGCCGGGTCGATCTTCGGAGCTGCGGGCAATGGTGGCAATTTATGCGCGGCGCCGATTGGCATCATCCGCGCGGACCGGAAAGTTCCCTCGATGGGATCGAGAATTACCCGGCGGTCCATGTCGCCTACAGCGACGCGGAGGCGTTTGCGAAGTGGGAGGGAAAGGAACTGCCGACCGAGGCCGAGTGGGAGTTTGCGGCGCGGGGCGGATTGGACGGGGCCGAATTTGCGTGGGGTCATGAATTCATGCCGATGGGAAAGCCGATGGCGAATACCTGGCAGGGGGAGTTTCCCTGGGAGAATCTTTGCCTCGACGGCTATGAGGGGACCTCGCCGGTCGGCGTTTTTCCCCCGAACGGCTACGGACTGTACGATATGATCGGCAACGTCTGGGAGTGGACCTCC
>JAHFEM010000422.1 GCA_023248505.1 Nitrospirota bacterium | reverse complement strand
GCCATGACCGAGGAACCCGACGGTGCCGGCAAACGCCGGATTGCCGGCGGTCTTCGTCCCCGCGTTGGCCTCCGGTTGGTTGAGGAAGGCCCGGATCTCCAGCGGCGTCTTCTGCATCTGCGTGCTCTTGATCAACAGACGGGCCGACGTCATCTGCTCCCGGATCGTCCAGGGCCATTCGATCGCGACCAACTCCCAAATCCGGATCGGCGGGAAGAAGAGACAGAAGCGGCGATACTGATAGCCGAGCGCCGTCGTCGATTCGACATCGGAGCCGATCTGCCACTGAAGGGTGAAGGGACGGTTGAACGGTTCGAGCGCGAACGTCGCCTCGGAGGCCGGCAGCGCGCCCGGATGGCTCGCTTGCCATTGCGCCCACAACCGGTCGACATTCGCGTGGTGCAGATAGAAGATCGGGTCATACGACGCCGTCGGCACCGATCCCATGTCCCCGCCGGTGCGAACATGCACGGAACCGTGGACGCCGTTGATCTGGTTCTGGAAGGAGGTGAACGTCGCCGCCGAAAGCGCCGCCTGGGCCGTGGCCGCCAGATCGTCATAGGCGGTGGTATCGATATCGGCCCGGCGCGCGGTCTGACCGCCCGCGGCGCGCGGTCCGCTGTAGAGCGGGTTCGCCACCGTGGCGCCCGAGCGGTTCACGTAAGTGGAATGGCGGCACGGCTCCGGAACCCCGGTCGTCGGTCCCGACGACCAGTCCCAGAACGGCAGGGTGACATTGCAGCGAATCGTCCGGAGCGCCTCTTCAAAGGCGAGGATATAGGCGCGGTGCCAGGTAAAGAATCCCGGCGCGCCGTGGCGGCAATAGGCGGTCGGCGGGCCGCCGTGAAAGCCGGCGAGCTTCGCGAAGCTGTTCGGATTGGACGCCGGCAGGGCAACCATCCCGGCGAGGGCCTCCCGCAAGTCGTGCAGTTCGTCGGTGCTCAGGCAGGTGATATTTTTTCGGTAACGCATCGGTTTCTCCTTGTTGGTTTCAGGTTGGCCTCTCGGGGCACTTCTAAAAAAGAACCATGATCCTCACTGCTCGGATAGATCTTTCCTAAGCAATGAAGATGCCAGAGCGCTTTCTCCCATGGAACACGCAAGAAACCAACGGAGACTGTGAGACGAAGAGCGGGAATGTCTGTTCAAGGATCTTGAAAGGATACAGAGTGTATCCTCATCGGTTCAATCGGGGCCATTGAGATATCGAAATTTAATGTTATAATCACCTTCGCTTTTCTAAAAATTTTTAGTGCAAGGAGGACCTTGATGCGGCGTATTTTTCTGGCTTTCTTTCTAGTCTCGGCCGGTTTGATCGCGGGATGCGGCGGCGGGGGGGGGCGGTTCATCGAGCGGCGGGCATTCGAACCCTTCGGCTAAAATTGAGACCACCCTGGGAGATATCGTGATCGAGCTCTTCGAGGAGGAGGCGCCGATTGCGGTGGCCAACTTTATCGGCCTCTCCGAGGGGACCAAAGCGTGGACCGATTCGAACACCGGGCAGCCGGTGACGAGACCGTTTTACGATGGGCTGATTTTCCACAGGGTCATCCCCGGCTTTATGATTCAGGGGGGAGATCCTCTCGGGAATGGAACCGGAGGGCCCGGTTATCAGTTTGAAGACGAGTTTTCCTCCGGGTTGGAATTCGATCGGGTCGGACGGGTCGGCATGGCCAACGCAGGCCCCAACACCAATGGAAGTCAGTTTTTTATTTTAGACGGAGCGCCGCAGTCTCATCTGAATAATGTCCATACGATCTTCGGCCAGGTGACCTCCGGGCAAGAGGTCGTGAACACGATTGCAAACGTCGCCCGGGACGCTCAGGACAGGCCGACCACCCCGGTGGTCATGACCAAGGTGACGATCATTCGGCCTTGATCACCGCGCTTTCCTTTGATTGGGTTTTGATTGCCGCGAAGAACTTTCGGAGCGCAAAGAAATCAGAACATTCCGTTCAGGTTCGCCGTCTTCTCCGGAATCGGCTGGATGTTCTGATTCTAATTCTCAAGTCCTAATTGATCTATTGAGGCAGCTCTTCGAGCAGGCGTTGGAACTCTTCCGAATCTTTCAGCAGCGCGCCCCCTTTTTCAATCAACCTGTCCACGACGGCCGGTTTCAGGGTAAAATTCGTCGGAAGGCTTAAGAACCATTCGCGCTCTTTCGGATCGGCGATGCTCTCAAAATTGATCTCGATGATGTAAAAATCCATCCCCTTCAACGCCGGAAGACGGGGCGCCACGGGACAGCCCTCCGCAAGGAGTCCCTGGCAGTCTTCAATCGCCCGCTGCGCCTGCTCCCGGGCTTCTTTGACATCTTTCATCAGCTCGATCGTTTCAAACGAGTAGTTGTCCATCGAGATCGTCGCCGTTTTCACCGCCACGTCCAAGATATGGGGAGCGTCCTCTTTTTGATCGATCTCTTGAGGCGGACTGGTTTTCGCGTTGACGACGATCACCACGAACTTCTCGATCTTCCGCTGATTCATCAGCTGCCGGATCCCTCCGGGACGGCTGGGGTCCCGGACTGAATCGATCACATGCCGCAGCCCGATGTTGTCGGCCAATCCCCCATCGAGCAGATGAGTGTACTGATGCTCTTTTTTGTCTTCATAACTCTTCAGCATCTTCGCCCGCATGAACCGGCGGCGATTGATCTCGTAATCTTCGAGGGCGTTTTCCACCCAGACCGGCGTCCGATAGTTGGAGGGCGCCGGGTGGTTGTTCAAGGTGATCGGGCTGAGGAGGAACGGGAAGGCGGAGGAGGCGGCCACGGCCCGCGCCACGGGGTAGGAGGAAAGATCCGAGCCTAAAAAGTCGAACTGGTCCTGTGTGAACTCAAACCGATCCCCCAGCGACATGTTCGTGGCGTTGATCACAACAAAGGGACGGCGATTGCGGGCGAGCAGATCGCCGAACGTTTTCCCTTCGAAAACGGTCCGGTCGTAGTGTTCGGCGGCGAGGTCGATCCGGTCGAAATGGAAAGAGGCGAGGCGGAACCA
>JAHFEM010000421.1 GCA_023248505.1 Nitrospirota bacterium | reverse complement strand
CCAGCGCTTCCTGGAACTCCACCCTCTCCACCGGATGGCTCCCTTTGCGCAATACCGGCTGGGAATGAGCTACTATCGCCAGATGAACACCAATGATCGCGATCCCGGACCGATGGAAAAGGCCATTGGCGCATTCGAGAAAGTCGCCAAGGACTATCCTCAAAGCCTCTACACACGGGAAGCGGAGGAAAAGCTGAAAGAGCTGGCCCATCGACAAGCGGCCCACCATCTCTATGTCGGCCGCTTTTATTATAAGAACAGCGCCTATCCGGCCGCGATTGCGCGCTTTCAAAAGGCCCTCTCCAAGGGGGAGAGCCGAACTGTCATCGAAGAGAGCCTCTACTACCTGGGACTCTCGCATTATTATGCCCAGGATTGGAATGAAGCGAGAGAGACCTTCCAGAAATTGCTGCGGGAGTATCCCGAAACCCCCTTCTCAGGCAGGGCGAAGCAGATGCTCTCCCAACTCCCCTCTCCTTCCGCTTCTCTTTCCACACCTTAATGATGGGACAGACCGCCCCCTCGGACGCAATGCAGTACTACCCTCTCTTTCTAAGCCTAAGGGGACATCCGGTCGTCGTCATTGGTGGGGGCGCGGTTGCCGAACGAAAGATCGCGGCCCTTTTGAAGGCGAGCGCAGCGGTGACCGTCATCAGTCCGACGATGACTCCCCGTCTGGCCCGATGGGAAGCCGAAGAGCGAATCATCGCCCTTCATCGTCCCTATCGGTCTGGGGATCTGGCTCGCGCCCTCTTGGCTTTCGCCGCCACGGATCACCCCTCTGTGAATGAAGCGGTCGCCCGGGAGGCTGGACGGAAGCGAATCCCTTTGAATCGGGCCGACCGGGATCAATCGGCTTCGGACGGTTTTATCGTTCCAGCGATCTTTTCCAAGGGGGGGATGACGATCGCCGTCTCCAGCGGCGGAAAGAGCCCGGTATTGGCCAAACAGATCCGGGACTATTTGAAGGATCGCTTGATCGTAGAGGATCGCTTCTGGGTCGACCTTCTCTTCCGAATCAAGCGGGCACTGATCAAGAAAAAGCTTCCGTTGAAGAGAAGGAAAACCATCTTGAACCGTCTGGCGGACTCCGAGGCGCCCACCCTCTATCGGAGAGGACGAATTCGAGCGGCGCACGATCTGATCCTCAAGCTCAGCGGCTTGCGCCAGGCCGATCTCGCACTGCCTCCCGCGCCCAAACAGAAAGGGACCCGATGAGAAAGAAAAAAACCGAGCTTCCCTGGAATCAATTAAAAACCTATTCCATCAAACAACGGCCGAGCAAGGTTCGGAAAGAAGAGTTTGCCGCACCGCTCCCGCCGGGTGCAGGAGTGAAGGCCTTTCTAAATTCGCTTCCTCGGATCCTGGCGGCCAAAGATCTCTTGGCCGTCATCGCAGCGATGGCCGAGGCCCATCGGGGCGAGAAAACGATCGCCCTGGCGATGGGAGCGCATGTCATTAAAGTCGGCCTCAACCCGCTGATCATCGATTTAATGGATCGGGGCGTTGTCTCCGCGCTCGCCCTCAACGGCGCCGGGATCATTCACGATTTTGAGCTGGCCTTCATCGGACAAACGTCGGAGGATGTCGCGCCGGAGTTGGAAGACGGCACCTTCGGCATGGCGGAAGAGACGGCCTCCTACCTCAATGGCGCGATTGCGAAGGGGGCGGCGGAAGGAATCGGAATCGGCGAAGCGGTCGGGAAGATGATCCTCTCCGGCGGCTTTCCATACGCGGAGAACAGCCTTTTGGCGGCGGGCGCCCGCCTCGGCATTCCGGTGACCGTCCATGTGGCGATCGGGACCGATATTATCCACATGCACCCCTCGGCGGATGGCGCCGCCATCGGAAAAGGCTCCTATCTCGATTTCCGCCGCTACACGGAGGTCGTCGCCGATCTCGAAGGAGGCGTCTACCTGAACATCGGTTCGGCGGTCCTTCTCCCCGAAATCTTCTTGAAGGCGCTGTCGATCGCGCGGAATCTCGGCCGGACCGTCCAGAACTTTACCGTGGTCAACATGGATTTCATTCAGCACTATCGTCCCATCACCAACGTCGTCAAACGACCGACGCAAAAACATGGGAAGGGATATGCCCTCACCGGCCATCACGAGATCATGCTCCCGCTCTTGATCGCCGGCCTCCTGACCGAACTGGAGGGCTCCGGACCGCATTAACATGAAAATCAAAAACGAGAAATTAAAAGATCTTGAAACCCTCCGCAAGCGGGTGCGCACGCTCCAGAGGCAGGGGAAGAAGGTCGTTTTCACAAACGGCTGTTTCGACCTCTTACACGTCGGGCATGTTCGATATCTCTCCGCCGCGCGCGCGCTGGGAGATTGCCTTATCGTCGCGATCAACTCCGATGCCTCGGTCCGCCGGTTGAAGGGGACGGCCCGTCCGATTGTCCCCCATCGGGAACGCTTGGAGGTTTTAGCGGCGCTCGGATGCGTCGATTATGTGGTTCTGTTCAACTCAAACACCCCCCAGCGGGTCATCGATGCGTTGGTCCCCGACATCTTGGTCAAGGGGGGCGATTGGTCTCTGGAGGAGATCGTCGGAAGAGAGACGGTCGAGCGGCGCGGGGGAAAAGTGGTCCGCATCAAGATCATCCCCGGCGCCTCGACGACCGGGATCATCAAGCGGATCTTGAAGCAATCGCAACGAGGATGATTTGAGCCTCAAGTGTGTTATAGTAAAGGAAAAATAACGGCAGGAGGTCTGGAACTGAGCGTGAGGAGTAAGCGGTAAGGGACGAGAGGGGTTGAAAAAGACGGACGGTATTCTTTTTTCACTCCGCGTTCCGAATTCCGCAATTTAACTTATGATTTATCAATTGCAATCCTCCCTCTTTTCGCCTGTCTTTGAGGCGATCGTAGAGGGGGAGAGAAAAATCAAAACGAGCGGCCTTTGGGGATCTTCAGAGGCCTTTTTCTTGTCCCGAATTGCGCGAGGGGGGCGCCCTTTTTGTCTCGTGGCGCCCTCTTACGCTCAAGCCGAACG
>JAHFEM010000420.1 GCA_023248505.1 Nitrospirota bacterium | reverse complement strand
CACAACTATATGAACGTCTGGTTCCTTCCGATCAGCACCCCCTATTATGCGATCGTCAACGAGGATGGATCTTTCTCGATCGACGATGTTCCTCCCGGCGAATATGAGGTGAAGGCGTTCCACCCGTCTCTCGGATTCGTCGAGCAGAAAGGGATTAAAGTGACTGCAAAGGGAAAAGCCGCGGCGAATTTTGAGTTTGCCGGAAAGTAAGGTTTGTCCTTAAATTAGGGGAGGCGATTCAAATCGCCTCCCCTTTTTTATTGTCCGCCCGGCGCTTTGCCTGATTCTCAAGAGGGTGATGCAGGATTAGATTAGATGAGGGTGCCGCCGCAGGAAGAGCCGGTTCCGGCGGTGCAGCCGTAGCAATGGTTGCCGGTGATGATCCGGCGATGATCCAGCGCCGCCGGATCAAAGTCGGCGATGTGTCGCGGCGTGCCATATCCGACCGGCAGATCGAGCATCTGATTGAAGTCGCAATCATATAAAGTTCCATCCCAGCCGACGGAGAGGGTGTTCCGGCACATCACCCCCGCCGCCGCGGCGGGATTGAAGGCATTGGCGAGCCGCTCCATGTAGCCTTCAAAGTTTCCGGTCTCCATCAGAAACTCCAGAAATCGGCTGATCGGCATGTTGGTGATTGTATAGAGATGATTGAAGCCGACCTCATATCGATGCGCCAGCTCTTTTCGGAATTGCGCCTCGATCGCCTCCTGTTTGGGGGGAAGGAACGCGCCGACCGGATTGTGAACCAGATTCAAAATCAGACCGCTTCCTTGAACCCCGTAGCCGATCCGGTTAAGCAGCCGGAGGGCGGCGATCGACTTCTCAAAGACACCTTCACCCCGCTGCGCGTCGGTCTGTGCGGGGCGATAGTAAGGGAGGGAGGCGATGATTTCGACCTGGTGGCCGGCCAAGAACGCCGCAAGGTCGGCTTGGGACGGCAGGAGCAGCACGCTCAGGTTACACCGGTCGATGACATGTCGACCCAGCGCGCGCGCCTCGGTGACGACCCATCGGAAATGCGGGTTCAACTCGGGGGCGCCGCCGGTGATATCGATCGTCGGGATGTCGGTCCGTTCAAGCGCCTTGAGACACTGCTGCGCGGTCTCACGCGTCATCACCTCCCGACGATCGGGGGCGGCGTCGACATGGCAGTGACGGCAGGTCTGATTGCAGAGTTTGCCGAGATTCATCTGGAAAACGGCAATGCCGGTGGCGTAAAGAGGATCGAGGGCAGCCCGTCGCATCCGCTCATCAAAAGGCGGACACCCCTTGATCTCCGAGAGAATCCGGAGCTGCTCGGTTTCCGAGGTTAATAAACTCCCTCGGGCCTTTAGGCTGAGTCTCGTTTCAGACATTCTTTCTCCTGCTACATCGAGAGCTTGTGAGCCACGTTCCGCATTTGGACCCCATGCACCAAAGACGACCCGCCACGGATCGCACAGGCGACATGGACCGCCTCGGTCATCTCCTCGACATTGGATCCCTTCTCAAGGCAGGTTTGGGTATAGGCGTCAATGCAGTAGGGACATTGCACGGCGTGGGAGACCGCCAGGGCAATCAGCGCCTTCTCCCGCTCGGTCAACGCTCCCTCGGCGAAGACGGCGCTGTAGTAGCTCATGAACTTATCCCATAATTCTTTGTTCCCCTTGCCCATCTCCGAAAATTTTCCGAGATCCCCCGGATGATAATAGGTCTCCATTATTTACCCCCTCATTCTGTCGGCCTGTCAAGCGATGTCTTCTCATGATGTGTATCATGTCCCGACCGTTCTTGCAATCCTCTTGTGAGGGTCGTCATCGGGAGGGGGCGAAGAAAGAAATGCCCCGCCGGAAGAGGCCGCTTGCTGCTTCTCCCGGCGGGGCGGAGGGATGCGGATCTTGTTTTTGTCTACTGATCGATGCTGACGATCGGGCAGTTCACGACAACGCCAATCGCTCCCCACGGCGCGCCATCCGGGCCGGTGACGCGTCCTTCCGCGGCGAGGCGGGCCACCGTGTTGAAGTCCATCTGGGCGGCGTTCGTTTTGGCGGTGATCGCCTCCGCCTTCCAGACGGCGATATGAACGTCCCACATCGGGGTGTAGAGAAGGGCGCGGTCGCCGAAGGGGATCTCTTGAACGATGTTGAACGGATCGCCTTCGCCCATGAGCGCCGAGCTGAGTCCCTGGCGGGCCGGGTTCATTTTTCCGGTCTGGCCGTTTGCAAACGGGATCAGACCGATTAACGCGGAGGTGGGACCGCTTGATCCTTTCGAGGGGGTGGCCGCCAAACGGGGGGTATAGGTGGCCGCTTCAACCGCGGCGACCCCGGGGTCCGACGCATTGAACGAGGTGTAGTGGACGACCTTCCCCTCGAAGAAGCCCTGCGTCATCTTGAAGGTCCCTTTCCGATTCTTGACGTCGATAGAGACGGTCCGGTCATGCTCTCCTGTGCTGTTCTTGACGTGAGGTGCGTTTAGGACCGTTCCATCCGGCAGCTCGATGAGCGGGGTATAGCCTGCTTCACCGATTGCTCCCGGCTTTGCTTCTTTCGGAGGAAACCCCGTCGGCCCCGGGACGACGCTGCGCACCGGGGTGAAGAGAACGCTCCCCGTAAATTCAATCATCCCATTCGCGATCTTTACCTTTTCGACGGCGTTCGTTCCCTTCGCGTTCGCCATCTTCGGCGAGTAGTGGACCTTCCGCCGCGCCGCATCTTCTTTATTGGAGGACTCGGTCACGACATACCAGACGGTTTCTCCCCCCCGTTTCCCCTCAAAAATCGGAAGGGTCACGGCGCTCAAGTCGGCGTTCTCGGTAGCGCTCTGAAGAAGGAGGGTGTGTCCCTTCTTCATCATCATGTCGTCTTTCATCGTCCCGTCCATGGCGGATGCCGGTGCAGTGTTGAGAGAGAAAAGGAGCATCCCCGTGGTGATTCCTTTTGTGAATGGTTTCATTGTCGTCTCCTGTGCTGGGTTGTGGTTGTGATTTGTGATTCATCTGCTCCCACGTATGTCGGGCGAC
>JAHFEM010000051.1 GCA_023248505.1 Nitrospirota bacterium | reverse complement strand
CCGCGGAATCTGGCTCCCGGAATGCGGTTATTATCCGGGATTGGAGGAGCACTTGGCGGCCTCCGGGCTTGAGTACTTCATTCTCGATTCCCATGGGCTGCTCCACGCCGTCCCCCGGCCGAAATATGCCCAATTTGCCCCGATCTACACCCGCGCGAAGGTCGCCGCGTTCGGACGGGATATCGAATCGTCGAAACAGGTCTGGAGCGCGGAAGAGGGCTACCCGGGCGATTTCGTCTATCGGGACTTCTATCGCGACATCGGTTTTGATCTCGATCTCGACTACATCCGACCGTACATTCACGACGGCGGAATCCGTATCTCGACCGGAATCAAATACCACCGGATCACCGGGAAAACCGATCACAAGGAACCGTATCACCGGGGATGGGCCATCGAGCGAGCTGCGGAGCATGCGGGAAATTTTATGTTCAACCGAGAGCGTCAAGTCGAGCACCTTCACAATGCGATGGGAAGAAAGCCGATCATCATCGCCCCTTATGACGCCGAGTTGTTCGGGCATTGGTGGTTCGAAGGACCGGAGTGGATCGACTTCCTCCTCCGAAAGAGCGCATACGATCAGACCGCCTTCCGTCTCACCACGCCGGGCGAGTACCTTCGTGAGAATCCGAAAAATCAGGTGGCGACCCCGCCGATGTGCAGTTGGGGATGGAAGGGATACAACGAGGTCTGGCTCGAAGGGAGCAACGACTGGCTCTATCGTCACCTCCATAAAGCGGCGGATCGGATGGTAGAGTTGTCCCAGCGCTTTCCTCAGGCGCACGACTTTCAGAAACGGGCCCTGAATCAAGCCGCCCGTGAACTTCTTTTAGCGCAGGCCTCGGATTGGGCCTTTATTATGAAGACGGGAACATCCGTGCCGTACGCCATCAAGAGGACAAACGATCATCTCTCCCGATTTACCCGCCTTTATGAGGAGATCTCGTCGGACCGGATTCATGAGATTTTTCTCAAGGAGATCGAGGAGAAGGACAACCTTTTCCCGGAGATCGATTATCGGCTCTATGCCGGCGCTTAGGTGTTCTTCCCCCTTGCGAAGAGGATATTGTCCGGTTAAGATATTTACATCGGAGTCGATCCCTCACCTGGAGATTGCATGGAACAAGCCATCGAAACACTCAAGGGAAAACTGCTGATTGCGATGCCGGTGCTCAACGATCCCAATTTCCGGCAATCGGTCGTCTTGATTTGCGAACATGGACCGGAAGGAGCCTTGGGACTGATCGTCAATCGCCCCACGGAGGTGGCGATCTCGGTGTTGATCGAAGATTTTCCCAAGCTGGCCGGCGGCGAGTGGATATACGCCGGAGGCCCCGTGGCGAAGAACGGAATGTTGATCCTCTGCAGGGGCGATGCAACGTTCGAGAACCACGGCATTTTAAAGGACATCTACCTGGCCAAAGATCTGGACGAACTCAAGACGCCGGGGGCGCTGGGACCGAACGGCGAAATCCGTTGCTATTTGGGGTATGCGGGTTGGGCGCCCGGCCAACTGGAAGAGGAAATGACATCCGGGGCTTGGCGGACGCTGCCGGCCGATACGGCCCTGGTCTTCGATGCCGATCCCACCCTCCTGTGGCCGCAAATGATGCGACGGTTCGGCTCGGAATGGGCTTTCTACGCAACCATGCCGTTCGATCCGAATCTGAACTAATCTTGCCTTCATCCTTCCCGGCTTTTCATTGATCCGATCTGATCCTACACCCCTGTAGAACCCTGTCATCCACTTCCCATTAAAAGAACAAAAGTGTGCAGATTGTTATTAATTTCCCGAAAAAATCTATTTTCCTCTCGCTTCTTTACAAAGAAGAGGCCGGTCTAGGATTTGCTCTATACAAGGGGTAGAGTCTGTAAGCGCTGAACACTATTAGCAGGAGGGAGCGATGGCAAAGCGGCCCCAGGTTCTCATCGTTGAAGATCAGCTCGGCCCCAGAAAATCGCTCGAAATGATCCTCTCCCCTTTCTTCGATATCCACACTGCCGATTTGGGGAAAAAGGCCCTGGAGCTGCTGCAAGAAAAACCGATTGATGTTGTGACGCTGGACCTCCGCCTCCCCGACCTGCATGGGATGGACGTCTTCCGCCAGATCAAACGGCTGCATGCGGACGTGGAGGTCATTATCATCACCGGGTACGGCGAATTCAAAACCGCGCTCGACGCTCTCCATCTCGGAGCCTCTTCCTACCTTCTGAAACCCTTTAACACGGGGGATGTTCTCTCCGCCATCAATCGGGCCGCCGGCAAGAAGCGGCAAATCGATCAATTAAAAGCGTTCCTTATGAAGATCGGGGGAATGATCGGCCTCAAGAAGGAGCTTTCCCAAGGAATCAAGATGCTCGAAGAAGATTCCTCCCTTTTCGACAAGGTCAAGGCCCTGTTCGAGCGGACGGATCAAGAGATCGAGGAGGAGCGGCGGGTCAACCATTTTGAATTTATTCGGACCCTTATCGACGCGATCGAAAAGAAAGACCCCTATGCAAACGGGCATTCCAGCCGGGTCCACTACTATTCTTATCTGATCTCCCAACGCCTCCGGCTGACCGAGTTAGAAAAAGAGGAGCTCTTGATCGGCGCATACCTGCATGACATCGGCAAGCTCGGCATCGACCAGCAGATCGTCCAGAAAAAAGGGCGATATACCGAAGAGGAGATGGAGGCGATCAAAAGACATGCTGAAATCGGAATCAACCTCGTTGCTCCGTTGAACCTCTCCCCGAACATTCTTGCCTTAATCCGGCATCATCACGAGTATTACATCGGGCAAGGATACCCGGATGGCATCAGCGGAGAGGACATCCCCCTCCTTGCGCGTATCGTCGCAGTGGCCGACGCGTTCGATGCCATGGTCACCGATTATCCTTATGAGTACAGAAAGGTCCTCTCTTTAGACGAAGCGGCGGCGGAGCTCAAACACTGTTCGGGAATCCAGTTCGATCCGAAGGTCGTGAGCGCCCTGATCGACACGATCGAGGAGGAACACGATCGGATCCTCCTGAAATCGGCCCTCCTGGCCGATCTCTAAAGGACCCCTCGCAGATTTTCTCAAAAGAGGCGGTCCACACGCAGAATGCCTGGCCGGATCGCACGAATGCGATGGTTCGCGGAATCGGCGATATAAATATTCCCCGCCGAGTCGACTCCGATCCCGGTCGGGAAATCAAACCCGGCCGAGGCCCCTACCCCATCGATAAAGCCCGGCTCACCGTTCCCTGCCAAGGTGCTCACCCGCCCCTGCGGAAGGAGAATCTTCCGAATGCGGTGATTTTTACTATCGGCGACAAGGAGGTTCCCCTCCGGATCGACCGCCACGCCGGTCGGCCAGGAAAACTGTGCCCCCTCTCGAAGCCCGTCTTGGTCTCCCGGCCCGCCTGATCCGGCCACCGTCGTCACGATCCCCTCTCGGTCGATCCGCCGGATCGTATGCGACCCGGCGTCCGCCACATAAATATTTTCGACGTCATCGACCGCCACGGCCATCGGATGATTGAATTTTGAAAAATAGGAGAGGCTATTGTAATAGCCCGGCTCGCCGGTCCCCGCAGCGATCATGACGATCCCCGCCGGCGTGATCCGTTTGATCCGATGCGCTCCCCGATCGGCCACATAGAGATTTCCATCCGGGGCCGCCGCCACGCCGGTCGGATATACAAATTCCGCCTCCAGAGCGGGACCTTCCTTGTTGCCCCGCTTTCCGCTCCCGGCCACCGTGGAGACCACCCCGTCTGGGGTAATTTTCCGGATCCGAAAGTTATCGGCATCGGCGACGTATAGGTTGTCATTTTGATCAATCGCAATCGTATTGGGGCCGTGGAAGAGCGCCTCTTTTCCCTTTCCGTCCGCAAAACCGGGGATTCCCTGTCCCGCAAAGGTCGTCACCCAGCCGAAGCGATCTATTTTTCGGATTGCATGATTGTCGTAATCGGCAATGAATTGCTCTCCCTTCCGATTGACCGCCACGCCCGTGGGCCAGTCAAATCGCGCAGCCATCGCCGGTCCGTCTCGAAAGCCGCGCTGACCGGACCCTGCAACCGACGAGACCGTTTTTTCGGCATGGGTCTGAAAGGTTTTCTGATTCGGCGCCGATGCAGGAACAGCCCGATCCGGGAGGGAGACGAAAGAGCACGCAGCAAAGAGAGAATAAAAAGATGCGATCAGAGCGATCCGTCGTTTCATGGTTTCCTCTATTGCCGAAGAGATCATTTTACGGGAAGGGAGCAGAGGCGTGCAAGCGAAACCATTCGACAAGCGGCCGCAATCCGAACGTCTGTCTTAATCCGAGGGGTGGGGGGTTGATTTCGGATGAGCGTGAGGAGAAGGGATCGTCCCGATCATTTCGGTGAGGAACTGGCTCGGCTTGTTTCGAACCGCCCGCCCGAAACGGGTCCGCTCCTTCGACCAGAGGAGGTAAAGACGCTCCTTGGCCCGCGTGATCGCCACATACATCAGCCGCCGCTCTTCCTCCAACGCTTCCTCTGATGAAAGGGCGGGCCGGAGCGGGAAAAGCCCTTGTTCGAGGCCGCAGAGGAAAACAGTCGGCCATTCAAGTCCTTTGGCGGCGTGGATCGTCAACAGCTTCACGGAGTCCTCTTCATCCCGCAATTCGTCCTGGACCGATCGGGTGAACTGCCACTTCAGGAAGGCCGAGAGGGAGTGATCTTCGGGGTTCCCCTCCTGCCAGCGGACGATTTTCTCGAAGAGCTTCTGAAGATAAGCCTCCTTCAGCGGATATCCCTCTTTTCGATAACGCTCGGAAAACTGAAAACGGCGATCGACCTCTTTCGCCAGCGCTAAGACGCTCGGATACGCTCCCTTCGAAAGCTTCTCCTGAAGATCGAGAAGATGCTCCTTGAACCAGGAGGAGGGGAGGATTTCGAAGAGGGAGCGTTCGGCCCGAGCGGCCTCGAGATTCAGAGCGGAGAGAACCTCCGGGGAATAGGCCTCTTTGGGAAGGATCTTCTTTAAGTGATAATCATCCCCCGAATTGTGGAGAATGGTCAGAAAGCTCAAGAGGTGCCGGACTTCTTCTTTCTCCCAGAAGGAAGAGGTAACGATCTGATAGGGGATCTTTCGCAATTGGAGCGCCTTGGCCAGCGGAACGGCCTGCGCATGGGTGCGGTAGAGAATCGCCCTATCGGAGGGATGATATTCCCCTTTCCCGCAGTCGCGCTTGATGATCGTCGCCACCGCCTCCGCCTCTTTCTCCGGGGTTTCGGCCTGCATCACGGAGACGGCGACCGATCCCGCCCAATCGGTCCGAAGCCGCTTTTCGAGTTGATATCGATTGTGGGCGATCAGGCGATTGGCCGCCTCGACGATCGGAACGGTCGATCGATAATTCTGCTCCAAGCGAATGACTTCGACCCCCGGGAAGGTCTTCGGAAAGGAGAGGATATGGTCGACCTTCGCGCCGCGGAAACCATAGATGCTCTGATAGTCGTCCCCCGCCATGAAGAGCTGCGACGGCCGAAGCAGATCGATCATCTCCCACTGATCGGGATCGGTATCCTGCACCTCGTCGACCAACAGATGGGTGAAGCGGGAGCGGTAGGCCTCGCGGACGGCGGCGTGCTCTCGGAGCAATAAATTGGCCGACTGCAACAGCCCTCGATAATCAAAGGCATTTCCTTCCTTCAGCCGGCGCTGGTACTCGCGGAAAATCGGACGATCTTGTGAAAACCGGCCGCTCTGGATCTCGCGAATGACTCCGGCCGGATCGCGCTCCATCCCCTGTTCGTCCAAGATCTCGCGAAGAAGCGCGACCTGATCGGACTGATCGTAGATGGAGAAGTTCTTTCGGTAGCCGAGGATCTCGCCCCATCGCTCCAAGAGGGAGGCGGCGAAAGCATGAAAGGTGAGGAGGCTCAGTTTGCGCTGCTCACCGACTTCGGCCTCGATCCGCCGGCGCATCTCCCCCGCGGCATGCCGTGTGAAAGTAAGCGCCAGGAGATTCCAGGGGGAGACCCCTTCTTTGAGAAGACGGACCAGCCGCAGGCTTAAGACCGCCGTCTTCCCGCTCCCCGCCCCGGCGTTGACGAGGATCACCGGGGCGCGGCTCTCGACCGCGCGGCGCTGTGCTTCATTGAGGTTTTCGATTAATTTCATATTCCCTTTCCGAGATGAAAAGAAGCGATGAGCCCTCAGCGGTCAGCAGTCAGCTTAAAGATTTAAAAGCCTCAAGCTGAGCGCTGTTCTCTTACGCTGAAGGCTTCTCCAAGTCGGCCATCTGGATCATCTTCACCCCCAGACGGGCAACATCCCCCGGCGAAATCCCTTCCACTCCCGCCGCGATAAAATGGTCGAGGTGCCCTTCGTCGACAAACGTACAGAGCGCCTCGATGAATCGCCGGCGGTGGGGAAGGTCGACGCTCTCGATATTATCGACCAAGAGCAGCCGGCAGCGCGGCTCGCGGAAGAGGATCAACGCGGTCATCAGCGCGGCGGAGAAAAGGACGCGCTCCCCGGTCGAGAGGGCCTCAAACGGAATGAAGCGCTCCCCCCGGTTCCATCCCATCTTGAAAATCTCGTTCCCCCGCGCATCTTGAAAACGGAAAATCAACTCCTTTTCAGGATCAATCGTGTGAAGAAGGTCATTGACGATCTTGGAGAAAGGCCGGATCATTTCCTTCATCATTTCTCCCTGAAGCCCCTTCGGGCCGAGGGCCGAAATCAACTGCTTGAGCGCCTCGACATTCGCATCGGCTTTCTTGACCTCAACCTGGTTCTGCTGGTAGGCAATCCAGAGCGAGCGCCGCTCCTCCTGCTCGGCGAGGCGGCGCTTCAGCTCATCCAAATGGCGCTCCAGCCCCTCTTTTTGAAGAATCAGGTCGTCGGGATCGGCATAGCCGCCGTCGGCAGCCTCTTCTGCCTCCAATCGGGCCAGGACATCCGAGAGCTCAGCTTGCTTCCCCTCACTTTGACTGGACTGCCGAAGCATCTCCTCCCAGGCGGCGATCTGCTTTTGTGTTTCGCGCTCTTCCTCATCCAGCAATAAAGCGCGCGCCTGCAGGCGCCCAAGACTCTCCTGCAATTCCCGATATCGTTTCCATCGCATCACTTGTAACGCTTCGCTCTCACCGATCGTCGTTTCCTGCGCTGAGAGCCGATCCCGTCCCTCCGTAATCACCGGGGTGAAATCAACGGGGCATTTAATCCCTTCAACAACAGGACACATCCCCCGGATCAATTCGGCGCGATCGAGACCTTTCTTCTCCATCTCCAATGCGATCTTCAACTCATTTAGCCGCTTCTCCTCTTGCTCAATTTCGGAAAAAAGCGCCGCCGTTGCCTGTTCGACTTGGCGTCTTTCCTGTTGCATCGGCGCGCGGTCGAATGATCGGCCGCGCAGTTCAGCGATCTGTTTTTGGATCTTTTCGATGGAGGCCTCGGTGGTCTCCCACTCCGTCAAACGTGATCGTAATCCTTCGATCTCCCGGTCCCGCGCCTCCGCCGACTTCCGGCGCGTTTCATCTTTGGCCAATTCCTCCCGGATTCGGATGATCCGCTCTTGAACCTCTTCCATCTCTCGTTGCGTGGTCCGGGTCGCTTCCGAGGGAACAAACGGCTCCTGATTTCGCGTGTGGAGCATCCGGCGGGCGGCAGAAACACCTTCCCTCTTCCGAAGCAGCCAGAGGGAGAATTCCTTTTTGAGATAGATCAGCATCCGGTCGAAGTTCGACTGAAGATCCTGCCCCTCCGACCAGAGGGCGAACGCCTTGTCGATCCAGGCATGCAGGGTGAGGGAGCTGACCGGGGCGCGGACCGCTTGGATCAGCCGGCTTTTGAGATGCACCTTATCCCACCCGAGCCCTTTCGCCGGCGAGAGCCCGAAGAGGAAGGCCCGCTTCTTCGCATCGGAGAGGGAGAGAAAGGCGTTCAGATCGAAGGAGACCGCAAAATCGCCGACCTCCTCCGCGATGCGCCGGTGGGCATCGGCGAGATTCTTCTCTCCCTGGCGCGGCGAAACCCAAACCGACGTGGAGACCGCTCCCCGGCTCAGCTTAAAGGTCCGGTGGAAAATGAATTTCGCTTCGGTCTCAATCTCCACCGACATCTCCCGACCGGAGGCAAGCTGGACGACCGAAGCGGGGGTCCGGCCCAGGCGCGGCTCATATCCGAGAATGCCGACGATAAGCGCTTGCAGAATCGCACTCTTGCCGGCCCCGTTCGGTCCGACCAGAAGCATCTTGGGGGCCATGGCCCATTCGGACTCCTTGCCCTTGAAGTTGTGAAGACGAAGTCGCGCCAGCTTCGACATTTATCCCTCCTTGGCGGTGTTTGCCGCAGGGGGGTTCGCTGCTGAGTGAGACGGGCCCGGCGCGCGTTCCTGATCCGCCGCCGGAAGGGCGCCGTATTCATCTCCCTCCAACGCCCCCTCCAGGCTGACCTCTTCGAACCGGGCCTCTTCCATCGCCCGCTCGACCTGGACCTCTCTCGGATCGGTCTGCCCTTTCTCGATCTTCTCCCCCAGCTCCGCGAACCGCTTGAAGTCGAAATCGTGCTTGAAGCCGTAGACCGTGATCTTGGCGACGCCGTTGTGGACCTCGACCGTCTTCGCCGCAATCGCCGGATGCTTCAGCAGCGCATTTCGGGTGCAGATCGACTGCGCGTGGCGATCGCCGAATTTCTGTCGGCTGACATGTTGGTTGAAAACCTCCTGGATCTCTCCATGCGAGAGGTCGACCCAGAGGCCGACCGGATCTTCAATTTCAAAGAAA
>JAHFEM010000419.1 GCA_023248505.1 Nitrospirota bacterium | reverse complement strand
TGTCGCTGCCGATCACGGTCGTGCTTCCGAGTGTTTCGACGGCCGGGAGATTTCTCACGATGGCATTCCTTCTCGCCATTCTGGCCACACCGATCGCCATCGTGATGGTCACGACGATGGGAAGCCCCTCCGGCACCGCTGCGACGGCGGCAGCCACCGCCGTCATGAACATCGCTTGTATGCTCTCGCCGATGAGAACGCCGACCAGAAATAACGCCACCGAAGCGGCCAGCACGATCCAGCCGATCGCTTTGGCGAAGTTGTTTATTTTCTTCTGAAGCGGCGGTACGACGGCGCCGGCCTCTTTGACCTCTTGAGCGATGCCGCCGAGAACGGTACCGTTGCCTGTCTCGACGACCACCCCTCTTCCCCTGCCGCTGACAACGGCGGTCCCCATGAACGCAATATTCTTCTGATCGCCGGGAGAGAGATATTCCTCTTTGAGAGGGAAGATGACCTTGTCGGTGGCAACCGACTCGCCCGTCAGCATCGCCTCATCGATTTTCAACTCCCCCGCCTTGAACAGTCTCAGATCCGCAGGAACCTTCACACCCGAGGCAAGCAGAACGACATCCCCCGGAACGAGCTCCTCGCTGTTTACCTCTTTCTCTTTTCCGTTTCTCAAAACCCTCGCCTTCGGCACCACCATTTTCTTGAGCGCCCGGACGCTCTCTTCCGCCTTATACTCCTGAAAATAGCCGATGATCGCATTGAGGATGACGATGGCAAAGATCACCCCCATATCGATGTACTCCTTGAGCAAAGCGGTGACCACGCCTGCGATGAGGAGGATGTAGATGAGGGGGCTGGTGAACTGATGAAGGAGGAGGGCCAGTCTGTTAATCCGTTCTTCCTCGGCGATTTTGTTCGGTCCATGCTGTTTAAGACGCTCTTGGACTTCCATCTCGGCAAGCCCATTCTCCGAGGTTTTCAGGCGATGGAGCGTTTCTTCCACACCCAGTTGATACCATTTCATGATTCGCCTCTGACGCAATCCCCTTCGATTCCGACATGATGATTCACTGAGAAATCCTCCGTCGTAGGGAAGCACTCATCCAGATTTATGAACACCTCTTCTTTTCTGCGCCCCCCGAGATTTCGGTTTGACGATCAACACCGGGCAGGAGGCCTTTCTGGCCACCCGCTCGGCCACGCTTCCCATCATGAACCGATCGAGACCGGTGCGCCCCTGTGTGCCGAGCACCACCAGATCGGCCGAGAGATCGTCGGCCGCTTTGAGGATCTCACGAAAGGGGCTCCCCTCTTTCAGAATCGGACGCACCTTGATCCCTCTGCGACCGATCTCTTTCGCGAGGAGGAGGAGCTTCTCCCCCTCCTCCCTCCTCATCTCTTTTATCCATTCAATAATCGCGATGTTCCTGGCGCCGATACGGCTCGAAACGGCCGGGGTGTAAACGGGCGGCTCGAACACATGCAACAGATAGAGCGCCGCCTTAATCTTTTTTGCCAGATAAACAGCCTGCCCCAGGGCCTCTTTCGAATAGACTGAATAATCGGTCGCCATTAAAATGCGACGCAGGGTAACCATGCCCTCCTCCGGTAAAGGAACATCTCTATTATTTCCATAGACATCTAACATCAAACTTACGCCATTTGCTAAATTCAAATCAATGGCGCTGCGGCTGCTTTTCTGGACTTTATATCTAGGAGCAGGTCTCTTTCTTGCAGCTTCACCGTCTATCGAGGGCTCTATATCAAAAGGAGCAATGGTGAACAATGCTTCCGCAAAAAAAAGACCGAAACGATGCGCCTACTCGGCGGATTGAAGCCGCTTTGCCGGAAGCACAAGAGCGAAAAGCTCGCGTTCTCACGCAGGGCGTTCCAGCGATGGTCCGGAGCATCGCCGATGCGGTTGTGATCAAAAATAAAAATCTCTTTCTCCTAACCCAGCCGGACGGACTCGTACCGTTGCAGGGAAGCCACGGCTTGGGTCTCTACTATCACGACTGCCGATTCCTCAACGGCTATGAAATCGCGCTCTGCGGAACAGCGCCGACGCCGCTCTCCGCCGATGCGTCGCGAGGTTATATGGCCCTTCTGCAGCTCACAAACCAAGAGATCCGGGGGGCGAACGGCCAGCTGATCCGGAAAGAGGAGGTCGGAATAAAATGGGATCGGGTCATTGATCCCGCCGAGCGGGCCCTCCATGATGCGATTCTGTTTCAAAATTTCACACCCGAACCGATCGAATTTTCGATCTCGCTCCGTTTCAGCGCTGCGTTTGAAGATATCTTCGCGGTCCGGGAGCTTTTGCCGGAATATCCGGGCACCCTTTTCCCACCGGCCTGGGTCGACGGCGTGCTCCATTTTGTTTATGAGGGAAGCGATCGATATTTCCGAGGCCTATCGATCCATTTTTCGCAGTCTCCTGAAAAGAGAGAAGAAGCAGCGGCCCACTTCACCATCGCATTAGCCTCTCGCTAGATGAAACCCCTGCGCGCCTCCTTTTTTGTCGGGGAGTCGCCCGATCGAAACGAGGTCGGCCCGAAAACGCATCGCTCCCCCGATCTGAAACACCTGGAGTCTTCCGTGGAGCGCGCTGCCCGTCAGTGGATCGGTCATTACACGAAGGTGCAAACCGACAGCCTCCTTCTCAACAACATTCTGGAACGTTCGTTCCGGGATCTGGGGATTCTCAGAAGCCGGTTCGGCGAGCGGAGCTTCTTTGCCGCTGGCATCCCTTGGTTCGCCACCCTCTTCGGCCGCGACAGCTTGATCACAGCCCTTCAAACCCTCGCGTATGATCCGGCGATCGCAGAGGAGACCCTCCTCCTTTTGGCCCAATATCAAGGGGAGAAGATTAATGAATGGCGGGATGAGGAACCGGGGAAAATCCTCCATGAGTTTCGATTCGGAGAGATGGCACGCACCGGAGAAATCCCGCATACCCCTTACTACGGAACCGTCGACGCCACCCCACTCTTCCTCATCCTCATCGCCCGGCACGCGGAATGGACGGGAGAGATGCGTCTCTTTCACGATCTGAGAGTGAACATTGAGGCCGC
>JAHFEM010000418.1 GCA_023248505.1 Nitrospirota bacterium | reverse complement strand
CTTCTCGGCATTCACGATGGCGTAATCGAGTCCCGCTTTGACGGTGTGATAGAGGAAGACCGAGTTGAGGATCTCGCGCCCCGCGGTCGGCAAGCCGAACGAAACGTTGCTGACCCCCAGAATCGTTTTCACCTCCGGCAGCGCCGCTTTGATCAGCCGGATGCCTTCGATTGTCTCCGGCGCCGAGCCGATATAGTTCGCATCCCCGGTTCCGACCGGAAAGACCAGCGCGTCAAAGATCAAATCGCGGGGAGCCAGGCCGTATTTGTTCACCAGCAGGTCGTACGAGCGCTCGGCGATTTCGATCTTCCGCTGTCGGGTCACCCCCATCCCTTGCGTCGGGTCTTCATCGATGCAGCCGACCACCACGGCGCCGCCGTATTTCTTGAGCAGGGGGACGACCAGCTCGAATCGCTCTTCGCCGTCTTCCAGGTTGATCGAATTGACGATGCACTTCCCCTGACAGAGTTTCAACGCTTCCTCGATCACCCGATGATCGGTGGAGTCGATCATGATCGGTGTCTTCACTTTTTTGTTCAGGATCTGGAGAAAGGCGGTGATGTCGGACAATTCATTCCGGTCCGGGTTGGCCATGCAGACATCGATGACTTGCGCGCCGTTTCGGACCTGCGCCCGGCCGATCTCGGCCCCTTCCTCGACTTTTCCCTCGACGATCATCTCTTTAAACTTGCGGCTTCCGATCACGTTGGTCCGCTCTCCGACGATCACGGGACGGTTGTCTTCTTCGATCGGGAGAAAGTCGATCCCCGAGACGGTCGGTTTCAATGTCGCCTTCGGAACCCGCGGCTTGCGGCCTGCGACCATCTTTGCAATCGCCGCGATGTGGGCCGGGGTGGTCCCGCAGCAGCCGCCGACGAGATTGATCCACCCTTCGTCGACAAACCGGGAGAGCTTGGAGGCGAGCGATTCGGGGGTCTCCTCATACTTTCCCTCTTCGTTTGGAAGCCCTGCGTTTGGATAGACGCTCACGAGACAGGTCGCCAGGTTGGCCAGCGACCGGAGATGGTCGGTCATGAACTCCGGTCCGGTGGCGCAATTCAAGCCGATGGAGAGGATCGGGAGATGCTCCAGAGAGGTATAAAGCGCCTCCACCCCTTGCCCGGCGAGCATCGTTCCGGTCCGTTCAATCGTCGCCGAGATCATGAGGGGGACCGCCATCCCCGTCTCTTTTTGGGCCCGGAGGATGCCGATTGCAGCCGCTTTGAGGTTGATCGTGTCCTGGGCGGTCTCCAGCAACAGCAGATCGACCCCCCCCTCGATCAACCCTTGGGTCTGAAGGGCGAAGGCCTCGACCAATTGATCGAAGGTCACCCCGCCGGTCACCGTGATTGCTTTTGTCGTGGGGCCCATCGAAGCGGCGACGAACCGGGGCTTATTGAGTGTCGAATGTTTTTTTGCGGCCGCCTTGGCGATCTGGGCCCCGGCCCGATTGATCTCCAAGACCTTGTGCTGAAGGCCGTATTCCGCTAAGACAATTCCGGTGCCGCCGAACGTGTTGGTCTCGACGATGTCGGCCCCGGCGGCATAATAGGCCTCGTGGATCGATTGGATGACATCGGGCCGGGTTAAATTCAGATACTCGTTGCACCCTTCGAGCTCCGGCCCGCCGAAGTCGTCGGCGGTCAGGTTATTCGCCTGGATCATTGTTCCAATGGCGCCATCCAGGACTAAAATCCGCTCGCGCAGCAGTGTTTTGATCTGATCGCTTTCCAAAGAATATCTCCTGAAGAATGATTTTTTATTTTAACAGAAAGAGGAGGCCACCTCCATCTTTTTTTAAGAATTTTCTGATGAAGGAAACGGAGGCGAAGGGATCGCCTGCGGGTGGACGGAACGGAACGGGGCCAAAAGACGCATTCTCCCGGTTGACTCCGTTCTATCAACATGTTAGATTCAACGGATCTTTTTGTGGTTGAAATCCGTTTCATGCTCGATGTTAAGCTCCTCAGAGAAAATCTAGGCGATGTCAAGAAGAGGCTGGCCGACCGCCAGCTGGATATTTCCTTTGATGCCTGGGCGGAGTCGGATCAGCGGCAGCGGGCGCTGAAGGCGCAGATCGAGGGCCTCAAGGCGAGAAAGAATCAGGCCAGCGAAGAGATTGCGCGCTTCAAGCGGGAAAAAAAACCGATCGATCCGGTCCTGCAAGAGATGAAACAGGTTGCTCAACAGATCGAGCAGCTCGAAGGCGAGCTGAAAAAAACCGAAGAAGAGATCGGTCCCTTTTTGTTGCGTCTCCCGAACCTTCCCCACGCGTCGGTTCCTGTTGGAAAGGATGAACGGGATAATCAGGAGGTCCGCCGATGGGGTGCGCCGCCGTCCTTTTCGTTTAAACCGAAGCCGCACTGGGAAACCGGCGAATCACTCGGCATTCTCGACTTCGAGCGGGGGGCCAAGATCGCCGGGGCGCGCTTTACCCTCTATCGGGGAGCGGGGGCAAGGCTGGAGCGGGCGCTGATCAATTTTATGCTCGATCTGCATACCCGGGAGCATGGTTATCAAGAGGTCCTTCCGCCGTTCATCGTCAATCGAGAGAGCATGACCGGGACAGGACAGCTCCCGAAGTTTGAGGAGGACCTCTTCCGCTTGAAGGATGAAGATTATTTTCTCATCCCGACCGCGGAGGTGCCGGTGACGAATATCCACCGCGGCGAGATCCTGGCCGAAGCGCAGCTTCCGATTTCGTATGTGGCCTACACCCCCTGTTTTCGAAGAGAGGCGGGCTCGTACGGTAAGGACACGCGCGGTTTGATCCGGCAGCATCAATTCAATAAGGTCGAACTGGTCAAGTTCTCCAAGCCGGAGCATTCTTACGATCTTCACGAACGGCTCTTAATGGATGCGGAGACCGTTTTGCAAAGATTGGGGCTCCACTACAGGGTGATGGCGCTCAGCACCGGCGACATGGGATTCGCGGCGGCGAAAACCTATGATATCGAGGTCTGGCTTCCCTCTCAGAGGATGTATCGAGAGATCTCTTCGTGCAGCAACTACGAGGCGTTTCAGGCGCG
>JAHFEM010000050.1 GCA_023248505.1 Nitrospirota bacterium | reverse complement strand
AGGTCCACGGTTCCGGAGGGTACGGCATGCTCATCGGACCGGCCAGCAGTTCTAAAGAACGGGATCTCTTCCGCCAGCGCATCCTTCGGAACCCCGAGAACTACATCGCCCAACCGACCCTCTCCCTCTCGACCTGTCCCACCTTTGTGGAGCAGGGGATCGCTCCTCGACATATCGACCTTCGCCCCTTTGTGTTGAGCGGCCGGACGGTTCACCTCGTCCCCGGCGGCCTCACCCGCGTCGCCCTGCGAGACGGCTCGCTGGTTGTAAACTCTTCTCAAGGGGGCGGAACGAAAGATACCTGGGTCCTGGAGGAATAAGCCATGCTTCTGCGGGTTGCCAATCACCTTTACTGGATGGGACGCTACATCGAACGGACGGAGAACACCGCGCGCGCCATCGAGGTCACCTATCAGACCTCCCTTCTGCAGACAGGCGCTCCTTCTGCAGACCGGGAATGGGAAGGACTCCTCACCATGGTGGGACAACGGGATGAATTTTTTGCCCGTTACGGGTCTCCTTCCGCGGCGAAGGTCCTCCGGTTCATGATCATCGACTTCGAAAACCCCGCAAGTCTCCTTGCATCTCTGCGGGCGGCGCGGGAAAATGGTCGCTCGGTCAACGGAAGCCTCTCTCCCGAAATGTGGGAAAGCTTGAATATGATCTGGCTCGATCTAAGAGAGGTCGATGAGGATCGCCTTCTCTCCGTCGGGGTGGCGCCGTTTCTTGAACGCGTCAAAGAAGGGGCGCATCTCTTCCGCGGCGTCCTCCACAGCACACTCACCCAGGAGGACGTGCTCCGCCCGATCGATCTGGGGACCTTCATCGAGCGAGCCGACCACACCGTTCGTACCCTCAGAGCGCGGTATGCTTGCCTGCTCCAGCAGGGAGAGCAAGAAACCGATTACTATGCGTGGGTTGCCATTCTTCAATCGGTCGGCGCCGCCGCGGCTTACCGCCGCCTCTATCGCGATCTGATCACCCCCGCCCGGGTGGCCGAACTTCTGATTCTTCGGGAGGAGGTTCCCTGCTCTCTTCATGCGTGTTTGGATCGCATCAATGATCTCCTGCAGCCGCTCTCCGGGGGGATCGGTCCTGAAGCGGTGCGGCTCGCCGCAGATTTACACTTTCTCCTTCATGACGGCCGAATCCGAAAGACCCTCCAGCACGCCCTCCACGATTATCTAGTCGATTTTACCGGAGCCCTGCACAGGCTCGGAGCAAAAATAGGTGAGGGACTTCGGGGGCAGGCATGCGCCTGAAGGTCAAGCATCAGACCGTCTATCGCTACAGCGCGCCCGTCCTGCGGAGCGTCCAATCTCTTCGTCTGACCCCCCCCTCCCACTCGCGTCAGCGCATTCTGAGCTGGCGCCTCGATCTTCCCGCTGCGGCGTCGGAGTACATCGATGCCTTCGGCAACATCACACAGCTCTTGACCGTTGAAGAACCCCACGAAGAAATCCGGATCGGGGTTGAAGGAACGGTTGAGATGTCCGATGTGCCGACCGCTGAGCGGGGCGAAGCGCTCTCGCCATTGATCTTTCTAAGGGAGACCGAGCTGACGGCGGCCGATCCGCGTCTCTCTGATTTTTCAGAAGAACATCGAGGCCGGATGGCCTCGGATCCCGTCGCCGCCCTCCATGCGCTCGCGCAACAGATTCGGACCGCCGTCCGGTATGTGAAGGGAACGACAACGGTCCAGACCACGGCCGCCGAAGTTTTATCGCAGGGAAGCGGGGTCTGCCAGGATCATAGCCATCTCTTCATCGCCTGCTGCCGCATCCTCGGCATTCCTGCGCGCTACGTCAGCGGCTATCTCCACACCGGAACGGAAGCCAACCCGGAACTCGCCATGCATGCTTGGGCGGAAGCGTGGGTCGATCGCATCGGCTGGTTGAGCTTCGATGTCTCCAACGCCCGGCCGGCCGAGGCCGGTCATCTCCGCCTCGCCATTGGCCGGGACTATCTCGACGCCTGCCCGGTGCGGGGCGTTCGTTTCGGCGGCGGCGCCGAAACGATGGAAGTCCAAGTCCAGGTCATGGGCGCACAGCAATAGCGCTTTACACATCCCGAATCGGCGATTATAATGTTTTGTTCTCGGGAAGACCGGAAGAGATTAGCTCGTGGTTAAAGCGAGCGACTGGCTTCGCTGGGCGTGGGGGCCATCATATAACGCACTTCATCTAACAGGCTCGATGGGGCCCCCGGGACAGAGAGGGCTGGGCATCCGGCTTCGCCGGTGCCCAGCCGGGGCGCGGGGGCATCGGAGGATGGAGTGGCGCCGCATTCGCGCCTCTCCACCGCACGGGCCCCCACATATAATTAGGAGACCGCATGACCTACTGTGTTGGGATGCTGCTCGAATCAGGACTGGTTTTCGCTTCCGACTCCCGGACCAATGCCGGTGTCGATCACATTGCCACTTTTCGAAAGATGACCGTCTATGAGAAACCGGGGGACCGGGTGCTGGTGATGATGGCCGCCGGCAATCTGTCGATCACACAAGGGGTGGTCAACCTTTTGGACGAGGACCCTTCGGCGGAGATCGGAGGCGAAACGATCTGGAACGTGCCGTCGCTGTTCGCCGCGGCGCGGCTGGTCGGAAGCGCCTTGCGGAAAATTTATGAGATCGACGGGGGCTACCTGAAGCAGCATGGGGAGGAGTTCATCGCCTCAATCGTCCTGGGGGGACAGATTCGCGGCGAGCAGCCGCGCTTATTCAATATCTACGCCGCCGGAAATTTTATTGAAGCCACTCCCGAAACCCCTTATTTCCAGATCGGCGAGAGCAAATATGGAAAACCGATTCTCGATCGCCTCATTACCCGGAGCAGCACATTGGAGGAGGGGGCCAAGTGCGCCCTGCTCTCCTTCGACTCCACCATCCGGAGCAATATCTCCGTCGGCCTTCCGATCGATCTTCTCTGCTATGAGCGCGACCGGCTGCGGGTCGACATCCGCCGGAGCATCGATCAGCAGGACCTCTACTTCCGCGAGATCAAACAGCAGTGGGCCGAAGGTCTCCGTGAGACCTTCGCGCGGCTTCCCCATCCCTCTTGGCAGGAAAAAAAGATTTAATGTTTCTTAGGAACTCGCTTGTCCTTCGACAAGCTCAGGACGAACGTTCGATCGATCGGACCGCTTATGGTCAGTCCGTCGAACCACACGTTCCAGGACGTGGACACTCGGGTCATTCTTTGTCCACGGTGACGTCTGCGACCGGCGCCTCCGCCCCCGTGATGCTCCGAAGACTCAGTTCAATCCGGTCGGCCGAGAACGTCAGGAACACCTGCCCATGCGAATCGGCGTTTTCAAACCGCTCTAAGACGGTATTGTGATGAAACCGAAGCGCTTCCGCTTCCCGCTCCGGCGTCGTCGTCTTCCGCGTCCCGGTTTCGAACCGAAGACCGCTATCGAGGCGGACACGCCCTTCACCCTCCCCCAACCCGATCAGCGCAGAGGACGGATCGGGAGCGAGATCTCCCTCCGATTGAACCGGCCGGATCGAATCAGCAAACGTCTTCCCTTCCGCCGCCCCGGCCGGAGCAACCGCTAAGAGGAGCGCCCCTGTTATCCAGATCCCGATCAGAACAAAGGTGGTTCGCCGTTTCATCTCTCTCACCTCGCAATGTTTGTTCAAACGGTGCCAACCTAATCTTATCAATGTTCGATCCCGATTACGACCCCCCAAAGGGGGTAATCGAAAAGGAGTATCCTTCTGGATTTAAGGGGGGAGTTGCGGGAGGGATGAAAATTCCACCTCTTCCATCGAATTTCCGCTGGGTCGTTGACAGGAGCCCGTTTTGCGTTATCCTCTCTTGGGATCGACGCTTCTTTCGGAGTCGTGTTCGTCCTCTGTGCCGTCCTTTGGATGCGCCGGCACGCCTTCCCTTCCCGATTTCTCCTCACTCCCTCAAGATGCGAACACCCGTCGACGCCGGTCCAGGGAAAGGTCAACACTCAGCGCCTCGATCTCGATTATTGGAGAAGCCGTTACAGGGGCGCCCGGCGGGTCCGATAAACCGGCCGGCGCTCAGAGAACAAACTCCCTTCTTTCCTGCGAGCGAGAAAACCGCTCAGAGATTGATCGCCCGCATCGCCTGCTCGGGATAGCGCGGCCCCGAAGCCGCCCCATGCGGGGCAACCTCGTTGATGGAGAGCAGGTCCTCGAACTCGATCGAGAGATTCAGCGCGGCGATATTCTCCTCCAGATGGGATTGCTTCCGGGTCCCCGGGATCGGAACAATCTCCTCCCACTGGGCCAACAGCCAGGCGAGCGCCAGTTGCGAGGGGGTGCAGCCCTTTTGGGCCGCAAGTTCTTCGATCCGCCGGACGAGGTCGAGGTTGCGCTGGAAGTTCTCTCCCTGGAAACGCGGCGACATCCGCCGAAAATCTTCCTCTTCCAAATCTTCCACCCGCTTGATCTTCCCGCTCAAGAATCCGCGGCCTAAGGGACTGTAGGCGACAAATCCAATTCCCAACACGCGGCAGGTCGGGAGGATTTCATCTTCCGGGTCTCGGCTCCAGAGGGAATATTCAGTCTGCAGCGCCGTAATCGGGTGAACCGTTTGAGCCCGGCGAATCGTGCTCGGCGCCGCCTCGGAAAGCCCCAGATAGCGCACCTTCCCCTCGCGCACCAGCTCCGCCATCGCGCCGACGGTCTCTTCAATCGGCGTCTTCGGGTCGACCCGATGCTGATAGTAGAGATCGATCGCTTCCACGTTCAGCCGCCGCAGGCTCGCCTCGCACGCCGTCCGGACATACTCCGGCCGGCCGTTGACCCCCAGGAAACGCCCGTCCGGACCGCGCATGTTTCCGAACTTGGTGGCGATGATCGCCTCATCGCGCCGTCCCGCGATCGCCTGGCCGACCAACGTTTCGTTATGGCCCATCCCGTACATGTCGGCGGTGTCGAGAAAGTTGATCCCCCGATCGAGGGCCCTCCGAATGGTGTCGACCGATTCCCGATCATTCTTCCGGCCATAGAATTCCGACATCCCCATGCAGCCCAAGCCGATGGCCGATACCGTCAATCCACTTTTCCCTAATGGTCGTTTTTCCATGGATCACTCCTCATGAATAGAGATCGTTGACCTCTCCGTCCGGAGATCACAAGAAATTATAGGCCTGTCGAAGAGATGGGATCAAGGGTGGAGGAAATGGAACGTGGACGCGGGCCGGGGCGCCGAATCGTACCGGTTCAGAATCCCCGCAGCTCCTCGACGGTCTGCCTGAGCCGTAGACAGATCGTCTTGAGGAGGCCGATCAAAATTTCCGGATGGGAAGCCATCTTTTCAAGGAAGATGCGGGAATCGAGATAAAGGCATTCGGCATCATCGACGGCGGTGACATTGCCGGTCCGGGGGCGCTCTTCGATCAGCGACATCTCCCCGAAAACGTCGCCGGGCCGGAGATTCCCGACGACCCGCTCCGCTCCCTCTTTTTTCACCGAAACATCGGCCCGGCCCGTGATCAGCACGTAGAGGCCTTTCCCCGGCGTCCCTTCCCGGAGGATCACCTCTCCCTTCTTGTAGGACGTCCGGCTGGACCAGACCGCAATATCGGAGAGTTCCTTTTCGGAGAGCGCTGCAAAGAAGGGAACCGATTGAAGGAGCGTCACACGCTCCTGGAATTCGGGCTTCATCGGACAAACCTCCCGTGGGAAAAGAGACGATGCACTCGCAGTATACCACACGGGATCGGATCAAGAGACGTCTCGCGACAGAGAACTTAAACGGCGACCTTCGCGATCATTCTTCTCGAATCGTCGAAAGGATCTCTCGAACCGCCTGAACCACCAACTCGGGCTGCTGGGCGGTAATGCGATGGCCGCTCTTCTCCGCGATGATCTGCTTCCCTTTCGAAGAGCGCCGCGCCAGGGCGGCCTGCTGTTCCTGCCAAATCGGCTCGACCTCGCGCAATAGCTCAGGATGCGCCCGCGGCCCCAGCAGGTCCCCGACCCTCCCGTGGGTGAGAACCGTCACCGGCAGGTCGGGCCGCAACGGCGGCGCCGCACGCAGGTCGGCTTCACTTCTCTGGAGGGCTTTCAGGAAGAATCGCGCCGCATCCCATGCGGCGACGCGATAGGTGAGCGCAGACCGGATGCCCCCCTCCTCTATCGGCAGCGCCTTCAGCCCGAACGGATCCAAAAGAGAGAGAACCCCCAGACGTGCGCAGATTTGGCCGAGGGAGACCATCTTGATCAGGTGGGTGCTGGCCCGCGGCAATCGCGCAAGCGCCTCCTCATCAAGGGCGTCTATCAGCACCAGCCCGACCACCTCTTCCGGATACTTTCGCGCGAAAAGCTCAACGATCAGCCCGCCCGCCGATCCGCCGACGAGAAGATAAGGGGGCTCAATCTCGGCGCGCCGGAGCAAGGTTCTCAGATCATCGACGAGTGATTGGACGCCCCGAGGCTCGTGATAGGGATCGCTCCACCCCATCCCCGCGCGATCGTAAGCGCAGACGCGGGTCATCCGTGCAATCTCCGATTGAATCGACGTATAATCGACCGAACAGCCGAAGCCGGTTGCCTCCAGGATCACCGTCGGACGGCCCGCTCCCATCTCACGGAGATGAAGCCTCCGGCTGCCGACATCGACCAATTTTCCGGGAGCCGCATACTTTCGTAATTCGTTTGCGGCCGCCGTCGCCTGATAAACCGCCCCGATCAGAATCGGGAGCAGACCGAGGAGGGTCCATCCCGGCCATCCGGTCAGAATTCGCCTCAAAACCGCGCCCCCCAAACGGAGATGGCCGAACGGCCCCCCTCTCTTGCTCCAGTCCCCTTCCGTGAACGGACGACCGAGTTCCATGGGATGATTCAATACTTTCACGCTCATTTCCTTCCCCCTTCATCCGTTTTGGATTTGAGAATAGAGAAGAACACTTCATTATAGGCAGACTGCGGAAAGGCGATCAAGGAGCGGATGAGGGAAGCCTCTTGAAATCGATCCTTTTCTATTGATTCCCGATTCAACTGTTCTCTATACTTTGTAATCGAACTTTTGAACCCCCTTGCGCATCTTCTTTTCGTACCGTTATGCTTCCGACGAAGGAAATGGCTATGCCGACCGATGCGGAACTCTTGATGGCCGCCCAAAAGGGCGACATGACGAGCCTGGGAACCTTACTCGAGCGCTACCGTCCGCGCCTTCATGCCGTGGCGCTGGGGCTGCTCGGATACGGTCCTCAGGCCGAAGACGCCGTTCACGAAACCTTCCTCATCACGTTGAAAAAACTTCATCATGTGCGCGAGCCGGGCGCCGTCGGCGGCTGGCTTCATGCAATTTTGCGCAACGTTTGTCTCATGAGCTTGCGGGGACGGCGGGAGGAGATCCCGATCGAGGAGCTCCCGCCCGGCGCCGAACCGGCCACCGACCTTTCCGCCCTGGAAGAGAAGATCGATCGGATGGCGGTGCGGGATTGGGTCTGGACGGCGCTGTCGGCCCTCCCCGAAACGCTGCGGGTCACTGCAATGCTTCGCTACTTCGGGAGCTACACCGCTTATGAGGAGATCGCCGCCATCCTCGGCATCCAGGTGGGGACGGTCCGAAGCCGCCTCTCTCAGGTCAAAATCAAGTTGGCCGACGCCCTTCTCCAAGCGGCCGGCCTGGATCACAGCCGCGAGCGCGCCGAGCGGGAGGCCCTGGTTGAATATCACAAGGACGTGTGGAAGAAATTCTCCGTGAGAGAGCGGGACGCGTTCCTCTCACATTACGCCGATGATCTCCGGGTGACCTACCCCGACGGGGAGACATTGCAAGGACGGATTCATTTGGACAGGGAGGTGGATGGGGACCTGGAAGCGGGGACCCGCATCATCGTACAACGGATCCTTCCCAGCCGCGATATCACCCTCATCGAGGCCGCCTTTCAGAACCCGCCGAACGATCCGTATCGCTGTCCGCCGGGAATGACCCTCGTGCTCACTCAACGCGGCGGGCAGACACACCGGATGAAGCTCTACTATGCGCCGCGTCCGCCGACCCCGGAGGAGTAGCAGTTTGCATCGAACTTCTTCTGCGCCCCCGCATCTTCTCTTCATCCAGACAAAGTTAAAAGGAGGAATCCGAATGCGTTACAAGATCATTTCCCTTTTACTTCTCACCCTTTTTTTGACAACCCCCGCTTTTGCGGGGAAGCCGACACCGATGAGGGCGCCGCTCTACAACAACCTCGGAAAACATCACCATCCGATCACCACCCGGTCGCCCCAGGCGCAACGCTACTTCGACCAGGGATTGCGGCTGACCTACGGCTTCAATCACGACGAAGCGATCGCCGCCTTCAAAGAAGGGGCGCGGCTCGATCCCGACTGTGCGATGTGCTACTGGGGAGCGTCGCTCGCGATGGGGCCGAACATCAACCTTCCGATGGATCTGAAAACGGAGCCGGCCGCGCATGAGCTGGCGCAGAAGGCGCTCGCGCTCGCGCGGCAGCTCGCCGAGGCCGAACGGGCCTATATCGACGCGCTGTCGAAACGCTACGCCGCCGAACCGGGGGAGAGCCGCGCCGCGCGCGATCAGGCCTACGCCGACGCGATGCGGGAGGTGGCCAAGCGCTTCCCGAATGACACCGACGCGGCCACCCTCTTCGCCGAGGCGATGATGGATCTGCAGCCGTGGGACTACTGGACCCACAACGGCGAACCGAAAGGAAATACGGAAGAGGTCGTCGCCACGCTCGAGGGGGCGCTCAGAAAGAACCCCGATCATCCCGGCGCCTGCCACTACTACATTCATGCCGTCGAAGCCTCGATGACGCCGCAGCGGGC
>JAHFEM010000417.1 GCA_023248505.1 Nitrospirota bacterium | reverse complement strand
CGATCGCCTCGGCGAGGCGAATCATCTCCTTCGTCAACCCGAAGCGCCGGACTTCAATCCCCACGATGATCACCGGCCGCTTCGCCTGCTTGAGCCGAGCCACCGTCTCTCTCGCCGCCTCGATCACCTTTCTTTTGTCGGAGGGAACACCGATGAACTTCCCATCCCACTCCAGAATCCGCTTGGGAACGGGGATCGTCATATCGACCTTGTCCCGGTGGATTTCCAGATAACCGGGCCGTCTCTCCCGCAGGATCGCCTGAATCACCTCATCGATCTCTTCGGCGGCCCGGTTCGGATCGTCGATGATTTTCGCCGCGCAGGTCAGCTCTTTATAGATGTGGAGTTGGGATTCGACTTCTTTGGCTTGATGATGGATGAGGACGCCGAGCTTTCGCTCCTCTTCCCCCGGCCCGCCGGAGATCACGAGGATCGGCACCTTCTCGGAGAAAGAGCCGGCGACCGGATTGACCATGTTGTGCCCGCCGGCGCCGTAGGTGACGCAGACAACGCCGAGCTTTCCGGTGCTCCGCGCGTAACCGTCGGCGGCGAAGCCGACCCCCGGCTCGTGGGAGAAGGTGATCACCTTCAGCCCCCGCGGCTTCCCGAACTGGAGGAAGAGCTTGATGACCAGGTCCCCCGGAATCCCGAAGAGGTGGTCGACTCCGATTTTTTTGAGGTAGGCGATCAGGAAATCGCCGAGCTTCATCTGCGGCTGCATGTTGCTACCAGTCGGTTATTCCCTAAAGGGCGACTTCAAGCGGTTTATTCCGAAGCTTGCTGACCTTTAATACGGAAAATCCCAAAATATTTCCTTCTTGATCGACCTTTTCCATTACCTGATCGCTTTCTGTTTCTCTAAAGTAGCCTTCTTTCTGTTCGAAGGTAACTTCGAGGTAGTCCCCCTCCGGATCGTACCAAAGTTTTACGACCTTCTTGGCCATATCACTTCTCCTTTTTTGATGGTATCCGTTAAATATGCCGTTAATACAAAGGTGTCGTCGCCTTTTATTTTAACAACAACACAGAGATATTTGTCACCCACTCGCGTGCCGAAGTAGAAACGGTAATAGAGATGCGCTTCCGGATCGCTCAGTGATTGAATTACTTTTTGCGGCGATAATAATGTTTCAGCGATGGCTTGGGTCATCCCTTTCATCTCTGGATGGTCTGAAATGTGCGCCAGCCGCTCCTTTGTGAGTCTAATGGAGCGGCCCTCAAAATCCTTCAGTGTGTTCGCCTTGATGCGCGCCTCTTTAGATGCGATTTTGAAGTGGGAAGCAGATAATCGCCGAGCTTCATCTGCGGCTGCATGTTGTTAACGATACCCAAAGTCGGGGGGAAAGGCAAGGGTGCAACCGACGCGGAGATTAAATATTCGTGAGATTGTGTACCGCATCTGTCACGGAGCGGCGGAATGATTCATTCTGGACAAATTGCTTGAAGAATTCGGTGTCGTCCTTCAGGAGCGGAACGATTGCCCGCATCAGCGCCGCATCGAGCTCGATGCGAGCCGCGTTCGGTGTGTTCTTCTTCGCATTCCGGTAAGCTGAGTCGGCCGCGACCTTGGGGGCGATGTCGTCTTTGATTCGTTTCACGACACGATCCATGTCAGAAAACAACGTTCCGAACTGCTCGTTGAATGTCTTTAGAATGTTGCTCAGACGATCCAATTCCGGCTCCGACTTTCTTCCCCCGCCGCTGGTCGGGACGGGGCCGATTTCGGCGTTGTCGTCCTGCAGGGCGACCTTCAGCGCGGTTCGCTTCTCAACGCGATAGCTGTCCATGTCGATTGCTTCGAGAATGCCTTTGGAAAGATCCTCTTCTTTCGGCGCGGGGAGTTTCGGAATCAGGAAGTTCAGGAAGATCGAAAGTTTTTCCCAGGCCGCATTGGTGTAGGGGAGGATGGACGCCAGAAAATCGTAGGTGCGGGTGAAGGCTTTTGCCTTCCCCTTGAAATCGACCTGGCCGTCCTCGTCGAGCCGCTCCTTGTAAGTTGCGACGCATACATCGAGAATCGGATCGAGCTTGTCCCGCTCCGCCCCTTCGAGGTAGAGGGTGACAAGGGTTTCGATCTGGTCCGGCGCATACACTTGAGACCCGTCCAGGGCGGTTTTTAGATCATGCAGCTTGTTCGGGTCGGTCTCCTCGCTGAGAACGGTGGTCCGGTAGTAATCGGAAAATGCGGCCGTTATTGTCTCCGCGTTGTTCATGAAATCGAGGACGAACACGTCGCGTTTCTTCGGATGCGCACGGTTCAAGCGGGAGAGGGTCTGCACCGCCTTGATGCCGGAGAGTTGTTTGTCCACATACATCGTATGCAACAGCGGCTCGTCATAGCCGGTTTGGAACTTGTCGGCGCAGATCAGGAAACGATACGGATCCTCCTGGATCTTCTCCGCGATGTCATTACTTGAGAACCCATTGAGCGAGGCCTCGCTGACTTTTACTCCGCCGTATTCGTGCTCGCCTGAGAAAGCAATGATGGCTCGATAGGGGCTTTTCCGCTCCTGAAGATAATCGCGGAAGGCATGATAATACTGAATGGCCCGCTCCACGCCGCTGCAGACTACCATCGCCCGCGCTTCCCCGCCGATCTTGTTCAGGCCGGCGACCTGTTCATGAAAGTGGTCCACCATAATCTCAGCTTTCAACCGAATGGCGTGGTCATGGCTTTCGACATAGCGGCGGAGTTTCTTCTGCGCTTTCTTGGTGTCGAACTCCGGGTCGCTCTCCACCGTTTTCACCAGCTTATAGTAGCTGTCCACGGGCGTGTAATTCTGGAGCACGTCGAGGATAAAGCGCTCCTGGATTGCCTGCTTCATCGTATAGCTGTGGAAGGGGCGATGCTTTATCCTCCCTTCCTCGCCGGGATACGGTTCGCCAAACATCTCCAGCGTTTTGTTTTTCGGCGTCGTGGTAAAGGCGAAGTAGCTCGCGTTGGTTAGCATTTTGCGCGCGGCCATCCGCTTTTCCAACGCGTCGTTCACCGTGTCTTCCGGATCGGCGAGCGCTTCGCTCATCGCCGCGGCGGTCT
>JAHFEM010000416.1 GCA_023248505.1 Nitrospirota bacterium | reverse complement strand
CTCCACCCGATTGCAGGTGGACAAGATCAAGCCTTCCTCGATCATCGGGTCCGATTTCAATCGATAGAGGGCCTCACCGATTTGCTTTTCGGAGATCGAAAAGCGCTCCCGGATCTCCACAGGCGCGGTTCGATGATTGAGACCGACGATCACAATATTCATGGTTTTCTCTTTTGACGCGCCATTTCTAGAGCATTCCGATGAGCGCGATCAAGCGGCTTGGTTAGGCCAAGGTGATAAAGATGAAAATAACCCCCACAAAGCCGATGATGGCGAGGTGGGCGGCTTTCTTGGCCCTCCATCCAATCGTAATCCGGCCGTGGAGGACCATCAAGTAAAAAAACCAGGTTCCCAAAGAGAGCGCCTGTTTTGAATTATTCTGGATCCAAAACGAGCCGATCGAATACTGTGCCCAGAGCGCCCCCGAAATAATGCCGAGGGTCAAAAGAGGAAATCCGAGCAAAATGGCCTTCTTGTTCCACTCGTCGAGCAGATCGAGAGAGGGAAGCTTATAATAAAGGGAATTAAATTGTTTCGATTTAAGAAAACTTTCCTGGAGAAGATACATAATCCCGGCAATGAATGCAATTGCAAAGGCGACGATGCCCAGCAGGGAGAGCGTCGTATGAATGCCGAACCAAATGGTCTTGAAGGTCGGATCGAGCGTGGGAATCTCATTTGGAAGCGCGGCGGCCGAGACGAGCGAGAGAAAGGCGAGGGGAAGAACGAACGAGCCGAGGACATTGATGCCGTAACGGAACTCGACCAAGAAGAAAGCGAGAACGATTGCCCAAGAGAAAAAGGAAATGGCTTCATGAAGGTTGGTGAAGGGGATATACCCGGCCTCTCTGATCCGGGTGACCAGGGCGAGGGTATGGAAGATAAACCCGGCGCCGGTTACCAATACGGCCAGCTTTTGACTCCAGAACGATTCCGTGGGGGATTCCCTCGGTTCCGGATTTCCGAAAAGCGGGCCTTTGGGGAGGCGTTCTCCTTTTCGACCCCAGAGATTCAACAAGGAAAAGGAGGTGCCGAGAAAATAAAAAAGGAGGGTTACTTTGAAGAATAAAACATTTAGCATCGAGATCAAGTTCGCTTTAAGGGTGCCACATTATAGCCTTTGGTCGAAGGGGTGTCAAGCTTAATTCCAAGAGAGAACAAGGGCTTGTGCAGCTTGATGTGTTCCGGTTGATTCGTTGACAAAGAATCGGCGAAAGTGATAGATTTAAAATAAATATTTCAGACAATGGAAGGACGTCGATCATGTTGGTCCAGATGAAGATACGGGGTCTCATGTTTGACCCTTATAATAATGCCTATATTGTTATTCTCCGAGACGAAGAGAATACGGAAGTCTTACCGATCTGGGTCGGTAAGCCGGAAGCCAACGCGATCAGCTTGGCGTTAGAAGGGGTATTTACCCCTCGCCCCATGACCCATGACCTCATCAAAAATATCTTAGATTCCCTCGATGCCAAAGTGATCAGCATCGTTGTCACCGATCTAAAAGACAATACCTATTTCTCTAAAATCCACCTCATGTACCGAGACTCGGAATTTACGATCGACTCCCGGCCCAGCGATGCCATCGCTCTCGCGCTCCGTGTCGATGCCCCCGTTTTTGCGACCGAAGGGGTCATCAAAAAGCAAAGCTCCGAAGAGTTGGATCGCTGGCTGGAGAATCTCAGGCCTGAGGACTTCGGTAAGTACGACACCTAAACTTTTAGATGGGTGTCGGTCTCTTTTTCATTCAATCTTCATTCTAAAAAGTGATACTGAAATGGGCGGAAGAGGGGGAAAAGGTGCAGGTCTATCTCAACGAAAACGTCATCATCGGATTAATCCTCTCTGCCGTCGAAGTGTACAAGAAGGAATGTTTCGGTCTGCTCTTAGGGTATCGTAACCCCAATAGGTTCATTATCGAGCATGCGATTCCTTATCAGAGCGTTAAACGGGGTCATAGCTGGACCGAACTGCGACCGGAAAAGTGGCGGGTCATCACCGAGGTTCTGAAGAATTTTCCAAAGCTGGATGTGATCGGGGATTTCCATTCTCATACGATGTACCGCGATATCCGCGCGCATGTCACGCTCAGTTCAGACGATATTAAATATATGAGGGAGGACGACATCCAGATCGTCATTGCAATCAATGAGAACAAGCGGTCCCGGTCGAGGCTCTTCCAGTTTGACCACACCGTCTCGGGCTCGCTCGACAAATATCAATTTAAGATCGCAGCCTATTTCTTTGAGAACGGCCGGAAAAATGGGAACAGCCGTCCCAGGCTGGCGGAGATATGGGGCCCTCTCTCTACGAGAATAGAGCGAGTATCATGAGATTTCATCCGGAGAATCCTCCAACTATGAAGCACACACTCCTCTTCATTTGCGGTCTTTTACTTTTTGGATGCGTGGGCATCGACGATCTCTCGCGGGAAGACTATCGCAGGGGGGTTCTGTATACCAGCAATCTTTCGCAAGAGACGATCGCCGTCATGCCGATGGTTGGACGGGGCGCGAATCGCGACTATACGAAAACGGCCGAGTCGGTTTTCTACCGGGCGCTCACCGAAATGAGGCAGCAAAGCCAGTTGATCTCTCCCGACGAAGGGCGCGCAAGAATCAAAGCGAGCAACTTGGGCCCTCTTCTCGAGAGGCTGAAGGATGAAACGTCGTTTAAAAGGGTGGCCGAGGAGAGGGATGTGGCCGAGTTGAAGAGAGTATTCGGGACGCGCTTTCTCCTCCAGACCGAACTGCAGCAGGTGGAGGTGGCCGAGGGGGCCACACAGGTCCGCATTCAGGGCCGTCTGTGGGACATCGAAATGGGCGATATCATCTGGGTGGGGACGGGAGAATCGAGAGGGTATCTCTTCCTCTTCTTCCCGCGCGTTCCGGCCAGCTTCGAGAAGGCGGTAGAAGTTGCGAGCCGAGGCCTTATTAAGAGATTGCCGTAAGAATAGATTGATCGGGATGGAGCTTAGAAGAGAGGAAGCCAGAGATGAATATCCCACTTAAAGTACACGCAGTGGTATCCGATCC